>DATFUK010000167.1:0-6207 GCA_035260865.1 Candidatus Methylomirabilota bacterium
TCGCGCCCACCGCGGAGAACCTGCTCTATCCCCAGATCGGCCGGCTCGACATGTCGCCGGCGTGGGGCGGGCACACCAGCTTCCCGGTGCTCGGGGTGGGCGTGCCGCACTGGGCGCCCGGGGTGCCGGGGCGCACTCGCGACTTCGTGCTGCTGGTCTCCGAGTCGCTCCGCAACGAGTGCCAGGAGGTCCGCCAGCTCTCCTTCATGGTGGACGTCACCACCGAGCGGACCCCGTACTCGGTCGCCACCTTCGAGGTGCCCGATCGCACCGGCGACTTCTGCCGCCGGGGCGGGCGCTTCGGACCGCACTCGAGCCACGAGTCGTTCACCCCGGTCTTCTACGGCCGCCTCGTCTTCATCGCCTACTTCAACGCGGGCGTGCGGGCGGTGGACGTCCGCGATCCGTTCCACCCGGTGGAGGCGGCCTACTTCATCCCGGACGTCACCGCGAAGACCGACAAGCGCTGCGTGGAGGTGGCCGGGGCCGCCCCGCGCTGCAAGATTGCGATCCAGACCAATAACGTGGAAGTGGACGACCGGGGCTACATCTACCTGGCGGACCGGGCCGACACCGGGCTGCACATCGTGGAGCTGACCGGGACCGCCCGCACGATCGCCAACTTCCCGGGGAAGAAGCCATGAGCCGCTTCATCGACCTCTCGGTGACCGTGGACGAGAACACCTTCGGCCCGCCCTCGACCAACATGAAGCTCGAGGTGACCCCGCACCGCCGCGGGCCCGGCTTCTGGCAGGTCTCGAGCGTGAACCAGAGCCTGCACACCGGCGCCCACATCGACTCGCCGCTGCACGTGTTCAAGAACGGCATCACCACCGCGGAGATCGCGCTGGACCAGGTGATGGGGGAGGCGCTGGTGGTGGATCTCTCCTGGGTCGGCGCCAACCACGCGATCACCATCGACGATCTGAAGAAGGGCGGCGCGGGCGACGTCAAGCGCGGGGACATCGTGCTGCTGCACACCGGGTGGACCGACGCGATGTACGGACGCTGGCCGGACTACTTCACCCGGTCGCCCTACTTCCCGCCCGAGGTCGCGCAGTGGCTGGTGGACCGCGGGCCCAAGAACATCGGCTTCGACTTCTTCGAGGAGTACTGCGCGCGCCTGCCCGAGTTCACCTCGGAGGACTTCGCGATGCACCGGGTGATCCTCGGCGCGGGCGTGGTCATCATGGAGGGGCTCACCAACCTCGGCTCGCTGCCCCGACGCCGGGTGGAGTTCGCGGCGCCCTTCTACAAGATCGCGGGCACCGAGGGGGCGCCGGCCCGCTTCTTCGCGACGGTATGACCGGTCCCGGCGCGGTCCTGCTGGAAACCGAGAAGCTCACCCGCGCCTTCGGCAGCCTGGTGGCGGTGAACGCGGTCTCGCTCACGGTGCGAAAGGGCGAGCTGCGCTCCATCATCGGCCCCAACGGGGCGGGCAAGACCACGTTCTTCCGCCTCGTCTCGGGGGAGATGGCGCCCTCGTCCGGGCGCGTGGTGTTCCAGGAGGCCGACATCACCGGACTGCCGCAGCACCGGGTGTGCCGGCTCGGCATCGCCAAGTCGTACCAGATCACGAACATCTTCCCCCACCTCTCGGTGCTCGAGAACGTGCGGGTCGCGGTGCAGGGCCACGCGCGCTCGTTCAACTTCTGGTCGCGCGCGGACGCCCTGACCGACTGCCGGGACCGTGCGGTCGAGCTCCTGGCCACCGTGAGCCTCACCCGCCGGGCCGAGCAGCTCGCCGCGCATCTCTCCCACGGCGAGAAGCGCCACCTCGAGATCGGCATCGCGCTCGCCTCCGATCCGGTGCTGCTGCTGCTGGACGAGCCGACCGCGGGGATGAGCCCGGAAGAGACCGACGAGACGATGGTGCTGATCCGCGAGCTGGCGGCCGCCCGCACGGTGGTGCTGGTCGAGCACAAGATGAAGCTCGTCATGGGCATCTCCGACCGCGTCACCGTGCTGCACCAGGGCCAGGTGCTGGCCGACGGCACCCCCGAGGAGATCCGGGCCAACCGCCTCGTGCAGGAGACCTACCTGGGCGGGTCGCGATGAGCCTCCTCACCGTGGACGACATCCACACGTACTACGGGGAGGCCCACATCCTGCAGGGCGTGTCGCTCACGGTGGGCGAGGGCGAGGTCGTGACCATGATCGGGCGGAACGGCGCCGGGAAGACGACGACCCTGCTGTCCATCATGGGGATCGCGCGGGCCCGCCGGGGGGCGGTGCGCCTGGGCGGCGCGGACATCACCCGGCTCGAGACCCACGACATCGTCCGGCGCGGCATCGGCTGGGTGCCGGAGGAGCGCCGCGTGCTGCCGAACCTGACCGTGCTCGAGAACCTGCGTCTCGGCATGATGGCCGCCGCCGGCGCCGGCTCCGAGCAGCGGCTCGAGGAGGCGCTCGAGTTCTTCCCGCGCCTGCGCGACCGCATCGCCCAGAAGGGCCGCTTCCTCTCGGGCGGCGAGCAGCAGATGCTGGCCATCGCCCGCGGCCTGGTGGCGCGGCCCCGGATCATGCTGGTGGACGAGCCGACCGAAGGACTCGCCCCGCTACTGGTGCAGAGCCTCACCGACATCCTGCGCGAGATCAACCGGCGCGGCACCACCATCCTGCTGGTGGAGCAGACCCTCGAGGTCGCGATGGCCCTCTCGCATCGCCTCTACGTGATGGACCAGGGCCGGATCCAGTTCGAGGGCACGCCGGACGCGCTCCGCCAGGACCCCACGATCCAGCAGCGCTTCCTGCAGCTGTAGCCGCGCGCCTTCAGCGCTCGGCGAGCGCGAGCTTGGCGCCGAGCGCGACGAACGCGGCCGCGAACGTCCGGCGCATCCAGGTCAGGACCCGCGGGCGCGAGACCACGTGATTGCGAATCGCGGCGGCGAACAGCCCGTAGCCGACGAAGACCACGAACGTCAGGAGCATGAACACCGCGCTCAGCTCGAGCATGCGCGAGAGCGGGCGTGATTCGGTGGCGCTCACGAACTGGGGCAGGAAGGCGAAGAAGAAGATCGACAGCTTCGGATTCAGGATGTTGATCAGGATGGCGGACGTGATGACCTGCACGGCCGAGCGGGCGCCGACCACCCGCTCCACCCGGAGCGCGCCCTGCTCCTTCAGCGCGTTCCAGGCCATGTAGAGCAAGTAGGCCACCCCCAGGTACTTCAGGGTGTGGAAGGCGAGCGCGCTCGTATGCAGGAGCGCGGCCAGCCCCATGACCGCCGCCGCCATGTGCGGCACGATCCCGAGCGTGCAGCCGAAGGCGGCGACCACGCTGGCCCGGGACCCGCGCGAGAGGCCGGCGGCCAGCGTATAGAGGACGCCGGTGCCGGGGGACGCGACGACGATCAGCGACGTGATCAGGAATTCGATGCTCACTGCGGTCCTCCTCGCGCGCGATGGTCCAGCCGGCGGCATTATAGCGGTCTTCCACCCGTTTCGGGTCCTGCCCCGTATACCCGTCGTGATGAGTGGACGGGAGTGGGGGCTGATCGGCGTGCTGGCAATCCTGTGGGGCGTGTCCTTCTTCTTCAGCAAGGTCGCGCTGGCCGAGCTGCCCCCGTTCACGCTCGTGGTGGGACGCTTCGGGATCGCCGCGCTGGCCCTGCTGCTGGCCGCGCGCCTGGGCGGGCACCGGCTGCCCCGCTCGCCGCGCGTGTGGGCGGGGTTCTTCGTGCTGGGGGCGCTCAATAGCTTGATCCCCTTCGGGCTCATCGCGTGGGGGCAGGTGCAGCTCACGAGCGGGCTCGCCTCCATCCTGAACGCGACCACCCCACTGTTCACCGCGCTGGTCGCGCACGCCTGGGGCGACGAGCGGCTGACGCCGAATCGGATCGTCGGCGTGCTCATCGGCCTCGCCGGGGTCTGCGGGCTGATCGGCCCCCGCGCGCTCGGGCACCTGGGTGCGCACACCCTGGCCGAGCTGGCGATCCTGGGCGCGGCCGTCTCCTACGCGTTCGCGGGCACGTACGGCCGGCGCTTCCGCGCGCTGCCGCCGGTGGTGGCGGTCGGCGGCATGATGACCACCGCCGCCCTGATGGCGCTGCCGATCGCGCTCGTGGCAGACCGGCCGTGGACGCTCGAGGTCGGCGCGCGGACGTGGGGCGCCCTGCTCGGGCTCGCCCTGCTCAGCACCGCGCTCGGCTTCGTGATCTACTTCCGCGTGCTGGCGACGGCCGGCGCGACCAACGTCATGCTCGTGACCCTGCTCATGCCGGTCGTCGCGCTGCTCGTCGGCTCGCTCGTCCTGGGCGAGGCGGTGACCCGCATCGCGCTCGCGGGCATGGCCCTCATCGGCGCGGGCCTGCTCGCGATCGACGGCCGCCTGCTGGGCGTCCGGCGCGTGGCCGTCGTGGCGACGTCATCGCGCTCCAAGGCGGCGTGATGACCAGCTCGGGCTTCCCGCGCCTGGCGTGGTCGAACCTGGCCGCGCAGTCGGCCGAGCAAATCGGCCTGGCCGCGGCGCCCCTGGTCGCGGTGCTCGCGCTCGGCGCCGGCGCGAGGGAGACCGGGTTCCTCCAGACCGCGGCGACGCTGCCGTTCATGCTCCTGGCCATCCCCGCGGGCGTGCTGGCCGACCGGATGCCGCGGCGCCGTCTCATGGCCTCCGCGGAAGCGGTGCGCGCGCTGGCCCTCGTCGGCACCCTGGCCGCGGCGTCGCTCGGCCTGCTGAGCCTGCCGCTGCTCGCGCTGCTGGCCTTCGTGGGCGCGTGCGGGACGGTGGCCTACAGCGTGGCCGCGCCCGCCCTGGTGCCGGCGCTGGTGCCGCCGGCCGGGCTCGCCGCGGCAAACGCGCGGCTCGAGCTGGCACGCACGGTGGCCTTCATGGGCGGCCCCGCGCTGGCCGGGGCGCTGGTGGCCTGGGCGAGCGCGGCCACCGCGTTCGGCGTCGCGGGCGCGCTGTCCGTCGGCGCGGTGTTCCTGCTCGCCGGGCTGCGCGAGCCGGCGCGAGCGCCCGCGGAGGCCGGGCACCCGTTGCGCGATCTGCGCGAGGGCGCGGCGTTCACGTTCCGCCACGCCCTGCTGCTGCCGATCCTGATCACCCAGTTCGTGTTCAACACCGCGTTCTTCGTGCTGCAGGCAGTGTACGTGCCGTACGCGGTGCATCGCCTCGGGCTCTCCGCCTCCGGCGTCGGCATCACGCTCGCGATCTACGGAGTAGGGATGGTGGTGGGCGCGCTCCTGGCCGGCCGGGCAATCCGGGCGCTACCCTTCGGCGTGGTGATCGTGATCGGTCCCATCGCCGGGCTGGCCGCCGCCCTGGTGATGGTGTCGACGCTCTGGATGCCCACGCCGGCGCTGGCCGGGCTCAGCTTCTTCCTGATCGGCGTCGGGCCGATCATGTGGACGATCAGCACCACCACGCTGCGCCAGATGGTGACGCCTTCGCTCCTCCTCGGCCGCGTGTCCGCGATCAACATCGCGATGTACGGATCGCGGCCGCTGGGTGCGGCCATCGGGGCGCTGGTCGGCGGGATCTACGGCGCGGAGACCGCGCTGGTGGTCGCGGCGGGCGGCTTCCTCGTCCAGGCCCTCGTCATCCTGACGTCTCCGGTGCGCGATCTCGCGCGTCAGTCGGAGCTGGCCAGGTAGTCCTCGTCCGCGTCCACGGGCGGAAGGACTTCGAGGATGCTGCGCAGGGTCAAGCTGGCCAGGACGAGGCAGAATCGGCAGTCGTCGTGGTCGGTCAGCCGGCTCTCGACGGTCCGGACCGTGCTGTGAAGCCCGTCCACTTCCTCGGAGCGAAGATCGAAATGGGGCTCGTGGTCGATCTCGAACCTCATGCGCGTGCCGCGGTCCGATTCGATCGTGATGGTCATCGTCTCCATTGGCGTCTCCCTTCGCTGACCCGGCAAGAATACGGCGCGGGCGAGACGCGCTCGCCCGCGCCGGAACTTCGTGTCTGGAGCGGTCTAGCTGGAGCGCCCGCTCACCCCCTGGTCGCTCGGCATCGTCTCGATCTGCGTGGCGATCAGGCGGCCGTCGCGCGTCTCGTAGGATGCCTTCACCTTGGTGCCCTCGCGGACCTGGGTGATCGTGGAGTCACGGCCGTCGACGCTGATGCGCGTGTCGGGGACGATCTCCAGCGTCTTGCCGAAGAGGCCGAACCATCCCGAGGAGACGCGAACGGTCCGGGACGAGGGATCCACCTTCTGGACCGTGCCCTCGACCATTCCGGTGGTCATGGGCGTCATCTTATCG
>DATFUK010000168.1:0-3761 GCA_035260865.1 Candidatus Methylomirabilota bacterium
GATATCAAGAAGATCAAGGAGACGCGCACGGTCACCGAGGAGAAGGGGGGCTGGCGCATCGGGGCCGCGGTGACGGGCGCCGAGCTCAAGGACCATACCCGGCTCAAGCAGGCGTGGCCCGGGGTGGTGGAGGCGGCCAACCTCATCGGCTCCACCCAGGTGCAGGGCCGGGCCACGATGGGCGGCAACCTCTGTAACGGCTCGCCGGCCGCCGACAGCGTGCCCGCCCTCATCGCGGCGGGGGCGGTGGCCACCCTGGTCGGGCCCAAGGGCCGGCGGGACCTGCCGGTCGAGGACGTCATGCTCGGGCCCCGCAAGCTCGCGCTGACCAAGGGCGAGATCGTCGTATCCTTCTTATTGCCTCCCCGGCCGACCCGCTCCAGCGATGCCTACCTGCGCTTCATCCCGCGCACGGAGATGGACATCGCGGTGGTGGGGGTGGGGGTCAGCTTGAGTCTCGACGCGGGCGGCACCATCACCGCGGCGCGGGTCAGCCTGGGCGCGGTGGCGGCCCGGGTCCTCCTGGTGGCGGAAGCGGCCCAGGCCATCATCGGGAGCCGACTCGACAAGCCGGCGCAGGATCGGCTCGAGGCGGCGGCGCGGGCGGCCTGCCGGCCGATCGACGACAAGCGAGGTACCATCGAATTCCGTACCGACGTGGCGGCCGTGCTGACCCGGCGGACCGCCCTGATCGCGCTGGACCGAGCGAGGGCGAACTGATGGCCAAGCATCACATCCAGGCAACCGTGAACGGCGACCCAGCCGAGTTCCTGTGCGAGACGGAGGAAACGCTGCTCGACGTCCTCCGCGACACGCTGGACTTGACCGGCAGCAAGGAAGGCTGCTCCTCGGGTGACTGCGGGGCGTGCAGCGTGATGCTGGACGGCCGGCTGGTCTGCTCCTGCCTCGTGCTGGGCTGCGAGGTGAGCGGCCGGAAGATCGAGACCATCGAGGGCCTCGCCAAGGGCGAGTCGCTCCATCCCTTGCAGCGGCGCTTCCTCGAGGTGGCCGCGCTCCAGTGCGGCATCTGCACCCCCGGCTTCCTGGTGGCCTCGAAGGCCCTGCTCGAGAAGAACCCGGACCCGAGCGAGCACGAGGTCCGCTTCTGGCTGGCCGGTAACCTCTGCCGGTGCACGGGGTACGACAAGATCGTGACCGCGGTGATGGACACCGCCGCGTCGCTGAGAAAGGGCTAAATAAATGGCCGAGACGAACGGACATTCCAACGGGACGAACGGGAAGCACGTGGTGGGCACCCGCACCATCCGCCCGGACGGGGTGGACAAGGTCACCGGGCGCGCGCGCTTCGGCGCCGACTTCAACCTGCCCGGCCAGCTCATCGGCCGCGTGCTGCGCAGCCCGCACGCGCACGCGCGCATCGTCTCGATCGACACCTCCAAGGCCGCGGCGCTGCCCGGCGTGAAGGCGATCATCACCCGTGACGACTTCGGGGATCAGCCGTCGGAGTTCATCCCGGCCGGCGAGATGATGATGAACTACAAGGACGTGGTCCGGAACGTGATGGCCCGCGAGAAGGCGCTCTACGAGGGCCACCCGGTGGCCGCGGTCGCCGCGACCACCACCGCGATCGCCCGGCAGGCGGTCAAGCTGATCGACGTCAAGTACGAGGTGCTCCCCCACGTCATCGACGTGGTCGAGGCCATGAAGCCCGATGCCCCGCTGCTCCACGACGATCTCTTCACGGTCGGCGTCGAGCCCAAGCCCGACAAGCCCTCGAACATCGCCAAGCGCATCGAGATCAAGGTGGGCGACGTGGGCGCCGGGTTCCAGAAGGCCGACGTAATCGTCGAGCGGCTGTTCAAGACGGCGCCGGTGCACCAGGGCTACATCGAGCCGCACGCCGCCCTGGCCACCGTCTCCGAGGACGGCTCCACCGAGCTCTGGACGACTACCCAGGGCCACTACATCGTGCGCGCTCACTGCGCGCGCCTGCTCGGCCTCGACATCGGCAAGGTCCGCGTCACCGCCACCGAGATCGGCGGCGGCTTCGGCGGCAAGACGGTCGTCTACCTCGAGCCGCTCGCCATCGCGCTGTCCCGCAAGGCCAAGCGTCCGGTGAAGATGGTCATGTCGCGCGAGGAGGTGTTCAAGGCCAGCGGGCCGACCTCCGGCGCCACCGTGCACGTGAAGATGGGCGCGACCAAGGACGGCAAGTTCGTGGCCGGCTTCGCGGAGCTCAAATACCAGGCGGGTGCCTTCCAGGGCTCGCCGGTGCAGCCGGGCACCATGTGCGCCTACGCGCCCTACGACATCGCGGACGTGCACGTGATCGGCTACGACGTGGTCTCGAACCGCCCGAAGGTCGCGGCGTACCGGGCCCCCGGCGCGCCGATCTCGGAGTACGCGGTCGAGAGCGTGGTGGACGAGATCGCCAAGAAGCTCAAGCTCGATCCGATCGAGCTCCGCATGATGAACGCGGCGCGCGAGGGGACCAAGGCGGCCTACGGCCCCAAGTTCGGCCCCATCGGGCTCGAGGAGACGCTGAACTCCATCAAGAAGACCGAGCACTGGAACACCCCGCTCCGGAAGTGGCAGGGCCGCGGGGTGGCTTCCGGCTTCTGGTTCAATATCGGCGGCGAGACCACCGTCTCCCTCACCGTCAACGAGGACGGCACGGTCTCACTGATGGCCGGCACCCCGGACATCGGCGGGCTGCGCGCCTCGCTGGCCGCGGTGGTCTCGGACGAGCTGGGGGTGCCCTACGAGAAGGTGCGGCCGATCATCGGCGATACCGGATCGCTCGGCTTCAACTTCCTCACCGGCGGCAGCCGCTCCGCCTTCTCCGGCTCGATGGCCATCGTGGAGGCGGCCAAGCAGATCCGGGCCGATCTCTGCGCGCGGGCCTGCAAGCTCTGGGAGGCCAAGCCGGACCAGGTCGAGTTCAAGGACGGCGCGGTGCACCCCCTCGGCGCGCTCGGCGAGAAGGTCAAGCCGATGGCCATCGCGGACTTCGCCAAGACCGCCGGCAAGACCGGCGGCCCCATCGGCGGAGTCGGCCGCATCAACGCCCAGGGGGCGGGCCCGAGCTTCGGCACGCACCTGGTGGACCTCGAGGTGGATCCGGAGACCGGGCGGACCACCATCCTGCGCTACACGGTGGCCCAGGACGCGGGCCGTGCGCTCCATCCGGCCTACGTCGAGGGGCAATACCAGGGTGGGGCGGTGCAGGGGATCGGCTGGGCGCTCAACGAGGAGTACATCTACGGGGACGACGGCAAGCTGCAGAACGCGGGGTTCCTCGACTACCGCATGCCGGTGGCCTCCGACGTGCCGATGATCGACGCGATCCTGGTCGAGGTCGCCAACCCGAAGCATCCTTACGGCGTGCGGGGCGTCGGCGAGACGCCGATCGTCCCCCCGCTCGGGGCCATCGCCAACGCGATGGAGAACGCCACCGGCATCCGCTTCACCGAGCTGCCGATGTCGCCCCCCAAGGTGCTGAAGGCGCTCAAGGAGAAGGGCCTCAACAAGGCCTGAGCCAGAACCGCATGGCGCGAGTGGTGCTGATCGGCAACCTCGCGCAGGTTACGGGGGGCGTCGCCGAGTTCAATCTCTCGGCGACGTCCGTCCAGCAGCTCTTCCGGCAGCTCGGCGAGCTCCATCCGGCGCTCGCGCCCCACCTCGAGTCGGGCGTGGCCGTCGCCATCGACGGCCAGATCTTCCAGGACGCCCTGCTCGAGCCGATCGCGCCCAACAGCGAGGTCTTTCTCCTCCCGGCCATCGCGGGCGGCGCCGGGGTC
>DATFUK010000169.1:0-4550 GCA_035260865.1 Candidatus Methylomirabilota bacterium
GCGGCGAGCCGGAGTACTGGCTCACGATCTGGCTCGCCGACGGCACCACGCTGGGCCGTGCCTACTTCGCCGACACCGGCGAGGTGATGGGAGGCCTGGCGGTGCCTCCCGAGTTCCGCGCGATCCTCGAGCGTCATCTGCGCGACTGACGCGCCCGGGTCACCAGAACACCGGGAGCAGGGAGATCACCAGCAGGGCCGCATGCAGGCGCGGGTCGGCGTGGAGCAGGCCGGCCAGGCCGAGTCCCACCGCCATGTCCAGGCCGCCGAACCCGAGCGTGATCCCGGCCATCTGCGGGGTCGTGCGGGCGAAGCCGAAGTTCGCGGCCGAGGCGGTGACCAGGATGACGTTGGGTGGGCTACGAGGGCGTGCGGTCGGCGCTGAGCCTGGCCCCGAGCAAGGCCGACAATGGCCCGGTCCTCGCGATGCACTTCCGGAAGGGCGCCGCGTCCCTGCGCCTGTTCACCACCATCGCCACCCTCGGCACCCCGCAGGACATCACGCTGCAGGAGCTGCGCATCGAGTGCTCCTTTCCGATGGACGATGCGACCGCCACGCTCCTGCGGAGCTGGTCGGGGCGCCGCGAGTAGCGCGGCCCGTCTCACTCCGCGGCGGGGCGCCACTCCACCGCGCCGAAGCGCGTGTGGCCCAGGAAGTTGTAGGACAGCGTGACGGTCTGCACCGACTGGTGCCGGTCGCGCAGATCGGGGGCGCCGGTGTTCCGGCTCGTGACGAGATACTGGATCCCGAGGGCGTGCGGGCCGGCGATGCGCACGGTGAAGCCCACGCTGCCGCGCAGGATCACGTCCTGGCTGAAGTGGGTCGTGTCGACCCCGGTCTCCCGGTCCGAGCTGGTCCCGGCCACGTAGTACTGGCGCCCGGTCGCCTCCACCATCGCGCGGTCCCCGAAGATCAGGCGGGCGCCGAGGAGCCCGCGAATCGACACGTTCTCGATGGCGTCGGTGATGTCGCCCGCGTTGGGGACCGCGGTGAACTCGAAGTGGAAGTAGTCGAAGGGACGCTTGTACTGGTAGCCGGGCTTGCCCGGGAGCCCGTAAGTGATCGAGTAGTCCGCCGCGCCTTCCCGGCGCTTCACGTCCCGGCTGGTGTCGTTGTTCACGTCGTAGGTGACCGTGGCGCCGAGCCGGAGGCGGATGAAGATCTCCGGGTTGCGGCTCGGGAAGACCGCGTCGAAGCGATCGCCGAAGACGAGGCGATTGAAGCCGGTGGGCGGCGAGATGACCGCGGCGCCCAGCTCACGCCAGAATCCCGGTGTCTCGCCGCCGCCTCCTTCCAGCAGCAGGCTCGCCATCCGGAATGCGGCCTCGCCGATGAAGGCCCCGCCGATCGCGGTATTGATGTGGTCGTTGAGCGAGGGCCGCGAGGTTTCGCCCGCGGTCTCCCAGAGCAGGCTGCCGCCCAGGCTGTAGGCCAGCGATCGCCAGAAGTCCAGGCCCGCCGAGCGCGCGAAGCCGAAGTAGATATTGCCCTGATAGGGGTGGCCGAGCTGGTTGACGCTGAACGGGTCCCGGTCGATGACCAGGGGGCCGGTGAGGTTCCGGCCGATCGAGTGGAAGTCGCTCCCGTACTCCTTCGAATCGATCAGGTGCCGGTTCACCTGGTTGAGGCCGGTGAGGAACCCTACGACCTCGAGGGCGGGAATGACGTAGCTCTTGCCCTCGCCGGTCTCCCACGAGAGACGCTCCTCGGCCGCGCCGGGGCGCGGGGCGGTCAGGACGACGGCGAGCGCGGCGATCAGGAGCGCGCGGCGCATGTCAGCTCGCGGGCGCGATGGGGATCTTCGGGCGCCACTCGAGCCACTCGTTCTGGGGCTTGTCGTGGAGCAGGAAGAGCGCGCCGTCCTTCACGGGCGGCGCGCCCGGATCGTCGGGAGTGGTGAAGGCGATACCGCCCGCCACCAGCGTTCGCAGCGACTCGATGTTGATCTCGAGGCCCCGGAAGAGCCCGAAGTTCACGTCGACCCCGGCGACCGTCCAGAAGCGCGAGCCGACCCGCACCAGCCGCTCGTAGCGCTGGGCGATGAACACCTGCGCCTGCGCCGCCGTCGCGTCACCGCTCAGATCGATCGCGGTCACCGCGCCCACCTCGATCCCGCGGTAGTGCACGGGCGAGCCGGGCCGGATGGAGGCGACCTGGGGAGTCGAGAGCGTGAGCTTGAGCCCCGCCTGGCCCAGGGTCGGCGACGCGCGCTCGAGCCCGGTGAACGCCGATTTGGCCTTGCCGGTGCCGGGCAGCACCTGGATGTACGAGCCGGTGATCACCGTGCTGAGGCCGCGCACCGTGCCGAACCCCACCTCGGGCCGCACGATCCAGAAGAGCGAGCCTTCGCGGGCCAGGCTGGCGGCGGAGCGGCGCAGCCGGACCTGCACCAGGACTTGCTCGCGGTTGCGGCTCAGCTCGATCTCGGTGACCTCTCCGACCGGCACGCCGCGATAGCGGATCTCGGTCTGGCCCGCCTTGACCCCGCTGCCATCGCGGAACCGGATCGTGATCGTGGGGCCGAACTCCTGGAGGCGATTATAGACCAGGTAGCCCGCCACGATCGCGGCGACCAGCGGCACCACCCACACGATGGCGAGCCGCCACCGCTGCCGCGTCACGCGGGCCGCCGGGAGAGGCTCGGTCAGCTCGGGTTCTTCCGGGCCGGTCATGGTCGCCCGGCCGGCTCCGCCCAGATCAGGCGCGGATCGAAGCTGCTCGAGGCCAGGATGGTGAGCACGACCATCGCGGTGAAAGCCAGCAGTCCGGGCCCCGGGAGCACGGTCGCCAGCTCACCCAGCTTGACCAGGGCCACCAGCACCGAGAGCAGGAAGACGTCGAGCATCGCCCAGGGGCCGACCACGTCGATGGCGCGGTAGATCCAGGTGCGCCCGGCCCGCCCGCGCCCGGATCCGATCGCGGTGGTCGCGACCAGTAAAAAAAGACCGAGCAGCTTCAGGACGGGGATCACCATGCTCGCGAGGAAGACGACCGTCGCGACCAGGATCTCCCCATGCGCGAACAGGGCGCGGCACCCGTCCCAGACCGTGCTCTCCGAGTGCACCCCGTAGAGATTCATCTGGAGAATCGGGTAGATATTCGCGGGGATGTAGAGGGTCAAGGCGGCGAGCGAGAAGGCGGCGGTGCGGCCGAGGCTGTTCGACGTGTGCCGGGCCAGGCGCGCGCCGCACCGCGCGCACTCGGCCATGAGGCCCGGCCCCAGCGTCTCGAGGCGCTGCACCAGCCCACACGTCTTGCACGCGACGACGGTGTCCAAGGGATTCATTGTGCCAGAGGGCGCGCGGGGTTTCATGCTCTTGACAACGGCTCGCGAAAGCTCAAGAGTCTCGGTCCATGATCCGTTCTCGCGGTAGCTCCCGCCTTGTCCTGGTGGTGGCGATCCTCTGCGCCATGCTCGGCCCGGTGGGCGCTCCCGGCGCGGCCGCGGCCCCGGAAGGGACGCTCACCATCGCGATGCACTTCAGCCCGGTCACGCGGTGGCTCGATCCCGCCGATGGCGAGAGTACGATCACGCCCTTCCTGCTGCTCTACGTGCTCCACGACGGGCTGGTCAAGCCGATGCCGGGCGTGGGCTCGGGGCCGAGCCTGGCGCAGTCGTGGGCGATGGCGAAGGACATGCTCTCCGCCGAGTTCGTGCTGCGCCCGGCGAAGTTCCACAACGGCGAGCCGGTCACCGCGGAGGACGTGAAGTTCTCCTTCGAGCGCTACCGAGGCGGCGCGGCCAAGGTCCTGAAGGACGCGGTCAAGGAGATCCAGACGCCCGCGCCGAACCGGGTGCGGTTCGTGTTCAAGCAGCCGTGGCCCGACTTCGGCGCCTTCTTCGGCACGTTCGTGGCGAGCGCGGGCTGGGTGGTGCCGAAGAAGTACTTCGAGAGCGTCGGCGAGGAAGGCTTCCGCAAGGCGCCGGTGGGCGCGGGTCCGTACAAGTTCGTGAGCTTCAACCCGGGCGTGGAGCTGGTCGTCGAGGCCTTCGACGGGTACTGGCGGAAGCAACCGTCCATAAAGAGGATAGTGTTCCGCAGCCTGCCCGACGAGACCACGCGCGCCGCCGCGCTCAAGAGCGGCGAGGTGGACCTGGCCATGCTGCTGACCGGGGCGACCGCGCAGGACGTCAAGCGCACGCCGGGCCTGCGCCTGGCCGCGCCGCTGCTCGGTATCTTCTGGCTCGACTTCCCGGACCAGTGGGATCCGAAATCACCCTGGGCCGACAAGCGGGTACGGCTGGCCGCGAGCCTCGCGCTCGACCGGCAGGCCCTGAACGAGGCGGAGACCCTCGGCCTCTCGCGTCCCGTGGGCAGCACCGTCCCGCGTGAGTTCGAGTTCGCGCTGCCCTTCGAGCCGCATCCCCACGATCCGGCGCGGGCGAGGAAGCTCCTGGCCGAGGCGGGCTATCCGGGCGGCTTCGACGGCGGCGAGCTGACCCCGTTCCCGCCCTACAACTCCATGGGCGAGACCATCCAGGGGTGGATGCAGGCGGTGGGCATCCGCACCCGGGTGCGGAGCATGGAGCGCGGCGCCTTCATGACCTC
>DATFUK010000170.1:0-11697 GCA_035260865.1 Candidatus Methylomirabilota bacterium
GAGGCGCGGCGGGAGCTGCAGGCGGTGCTGGACGAGAAGACCCCGTCCAACCCGGCGGACTGGACGCTGAAGGATTCCCCCGAGGCCCGCCGGCTCCTCGCCGACCTCCCGGCCCGCCCGTGAGCATCGGCCACACCATCCGGCGGCTGCGGCGCGAGGCGCCGGGATGGCGCGTCACCGCGCTCGCCGAGGTCGCGGCCCAGTGGCACGATCCCTTCCGGGTCCTCGTCGCCTGCCTGCTCTCGCTCCGGACCAAGGACCAGACCACCGGCCCGGCGGCGGCGCGGCTCTTCGCGCTCGCCGACACGCCCGACGGCATCCGCCGCCTCACCCCGCGCGCGATCGAGCGCGCCATCTACCCGGTCGGCTTCTACCGGACGAAGGCGCGCGTGCTCCGCGAGATCAGCCGCGATCTGCTCGCGCGCTTCGGGGGCGCGGTGCCCGACGACATCGACGCGCTGCTCACGCTGAAGGGCGTGGGCCGCAAGACCGCGAACCTGGTGGTGACCCAGGGCTTCAACAAGCCGGGCATCTGCGTGGACGTGCACGTGCACCGGATCTCGAACCGCTGGGGCTACGTCAAGACGCGCACCCCGGAGGAGACCGAGATGGCGCTCCGCCGCACCCTGCCCCGCCGCTACTGGATCGGCTACAACGATCTGCTCGTGTCGTTCGGCCAGAACGTCTGCCTGCCCGTCTCGCCTCGGTGCTCGGAGTGCCCGATCCGGGCGGGCTGCCCCCGCAAGGGCGTGGGCCACTCCCGCTAGCGCGACCCCGGAAGGCCGGGCGGCGAGAAAGGTCCAGCTGCGAGGCGGCGCCCGAAGGCCGCGCGCGAGGCGTAGTCTCTCTACGTTGAGCGCGCCGGCCGAGGGCGCCAACGAAGCAGATGGGCCTTTATCGTCGCCCGGCCCGCAGGCTCCGGAGGAGGGCGAGGGCCTCGCGATCCGCGCGCGGCTCCGGATCCTTCGGCGTCTCGAGCGCCATGGGGACCCGGGCGAAGCGCCGGTCGTTCATGAGCCGCCGGAAGGTCTCCGCGCCCAGGTGACCGCGTCCGATCTTCTCGTGCCGGTCGAGGCCGGAGCCGAGCGGCTGGCGCGCGTCGTTGAGGTGGAACGCGCGCACGCGCCTCGCGCCGAGCAGCCGGACGCCGCGCCCCATCGCGTCGCGGTAGCCATCGGCGGTGCGGATGTCGTAGCCCGCCGCGAAGAGGTGGCAGGTGTCGAGGCAGATGCCCACCCGGGCCGGCTCGGCCACCGCGGCCAGGATGGCGGCGAGCTCCTCGAACGACCGGCCGATGCTGGACCCGCCGCCCGCGGTGTTCTCGAGCACCACCCGCACCCGGTAGCCGCGCGTCCGCTCGTGCAGCCGGTCGATGGCGCGGGCGATGCGCCGGATACCCTCCTCCAGTCCGGTCTCGCGATGGGAGCCCGGGTGGATCACCACGAACGGCAGCCCGAGCGCCTCGGCCCGCTCCAGCTCGTCCTCGAAGACGTCCACCGCGCGGCGCCACTCCGCGGGCGCCGGGGTCGCCAGGTTGATCAGGTAGTTGGCGTGGGCGAAGACCACCCGGATCCCGCTCGCCTTCCAGGCGGCGCGGAACTCGCGGACCTCGCTGTCGGCGTACGGGCGGGCCGTCCACTGCCGCTGATTCTTGAGGAAGATCTGCACCACCGAGCAGCCGACCTCCAGGCCCCGCTCCACCGCGCGGGCGAGGCCCCCCGCGATGGACATGTGGGCGCCGAGGAGGTCAGGCATCGAGCTGCCGGGCGACGTCCAGGAGCTCGCGCTCGAGCCGGCGGAGCCGCCCGCTCAGCGCGGGACTCCGGCGCTTCTGGCGCAGGAGGCCGCCCTCGATCAGGGAGAGGAACGCGTTCGAGATCTCCTCGGCGCCCCAGCGGCCGGCCGGGTTGTACCACTTGTGGACCCAGTTGACCATGCCGAGGACGCCGAAGACCACCAGCCGCGGCGCCACGTCCCGGAAGACGCCGGCGCGCACCCCTTCCAGCACGATGCGCTCGACCCCCTTGTCGTAGCGATCCTTCTGGGCGGCCAGCGAGCGCGCGAACCGCGGAGGCAGGTTCGCCTCCTCGCCGAAGAACACGGTCAGGAACGACCGGTTGGCGATGACGAACCGCACGTGCTGCCGCACCACGCGGCGCAGCTTCTCGGCGGGATCCAGGCGGGAGCCCAGCACCAGGCTGAGATCCCGGGTGAAGGCCTCGATGGTCTCGCGCGAGATGGCGGCGAGCATCTCATCCTTGGCCCGGAAGTGGGTGTAGAGCGAGGCCTTCGACATCCCGAGGCGGGCCGCGATGTGCTCGACGGTGGAGGCCTGGTAGCCGCGCTCCCGGAAGAGGTCCGCGGCGGCGCGCAGGATCTGGGCGCGGGCCGCCTTGCGCTTGGCGTTCACCGGGCCAGTCTACTTGACCGGGGCCCGGACCTCGTGATAAAACTGGTGAGTCTAGAAATAGTACTCCCCGGTTTTCAAGGAGGCTCTCCCATGGCCGATCTCAAGACGGAACGCCGCGTGATCCCCGGCCGCATCGACACCGTGTTCGAGTTCGACTACTCGGTCCAGGCCGAGGACATGCGGAGCCTCTACGAGAAGGCCAAGCGCGACCAGTGGAACGCGAGCCGCGACATCGCGTGGGACACTTCGGAGCCCTCGGACGGCCGCGTGCTCTCCGACGAGCTGGTGGACATCCACGGGAGCCGGATCTGGACGAGCCTCTCCGAGAAGGACCGGGTGGACCTGAACCGGCGCATCGCGGCCTGGCGGCTCTCGGTGCTCGTCTACGGCGAGCAGGGGGCGATGCTCGCGTGCAGCCAGATGGTCAACATCGTCCAGGGCACCGACGAGAAGTTCTTCCAGGCCACCCAGGTCATGGACGAGGCCCGCCACAACGAGGTCCTGGAGCGCTACATCCAGACCCGGCTCGGCGGCCTCCACTACCCGATGCCGGACAACGAGCGCGTGCTCTTCGACGCGATCCTCACCGACCCCCGCTGGTACATCAAGACCATCGCGCTCCAGCTCGTGGCCGAGACCTTCGCGGTCGCCATCTTCAAGATGATGGGCGAGGCGGCCGCCGATCCCCTCCTCCGCCAGGTGTGCACCCGCATCCTGCAGGACGAGTCGCGCCACATGGGCTTCGGGATGCTGGCCCTGCCCGACATCGTCCGCGAGGCGAGCGACGCGGAGCGCCGGGAGATGGAGGACTTCACCTGTCTCGCGCTCGAGAAGGTGCTGACCGGCTTCTTCCCGCTCGAGGCCTATCGCGACGTCGGCTTCTCGCGCGCCCAGATCGAGGAAGTGAAGGTCTACCGGCGCGACGTGGCGGCCCGGAACGACTACGCGGTCTACCGGAAGTTCTTCAAGCGCGACATGCACACCTCGATGGTGAACAACCTCGCGCGGATCGGCCTGCTGACCGAGCGGGTGCGGCCCCGCCTCTCCGCGCTCGGGATCGAGCTGCCCGCCCCGGCCGCCTAGCCGGCCGCGAAGAGCTCGCGCAGGCGGCGGTCGCGATGGTCGAAGAGCCGGCGGATCTGCCCGCCGGCCCCCAGCGCGTGCACGAGCCGGCCCAGCGGCCCCAGCGGCAGCCGGTAGGTCACCCGGTCATCCACCCAGGTCCCGCCCTCGCCCGCCTCGCCCTCCGTGAAGCGGTGGCGATGCTCCCAGCGCGCGAACGGCCCGAGGACCTGCGCGTCCACGAAGCGGAACGGCGGGTCGAACTCGCGGACGATCACGCGCCAGCGCCCGGGTAGCGCGGCCGCCCGGAAGTCGAGGACGGCGCCCGCGGACAGCCGGGCGGGCGGCGGGGTGAGCCAGCGCGGCCGCGCCCACGCGGGCTGGATCCGCTCGAGATTGCGCGGATCCGCGAAGAGCTCGAACACCACGGCGCGTGGACGCGGAATCCACACGCGGCGCTCGAGGATGTAGTCCGCCATGGGGGCCGCGCTATCATAGGCGGGTGCCCGATCCCGGTCAAACGCGGGCGTACCTCGCCCTCACCCTCATCTCCACGCTCTGGGGCTCGTATCCCGCGTTCGCCAAGCTCGCTCTCGCCCACTTCCCGCCCTACGTGCTGGTCTCGCTGCGCTGCACGCTCGCCTCCGCGTTCCTCACCGTGATGCTCTTCCGCCGAGGCTGGGAGGAGTTCCGCGAGCTGCGCGCATCCGACCTCCGCACCTTCGCGTTCCTGGGCTTCGCCGGGCTCTTCGTCTCCACCGGCGGCACCTATCTCGGGATCGCGCTCAGCACCGCGGCCAACGCGGCGATCCTGCAGGCGGCCACCCCGGTGATGGTGGCCCTCGGCGCGCGCTTCTATCTCAAGGAGCGGCTGCGACGCCGGCAGTGGGCGGGCGTGGCCGCCTCCGTGGCCGGCGTCCTGCTCGTCATCACGCGCGGGAGCTCGCGGGCGATCGCCAATCTCGAGCTCATGCCCGGCGACTTCATCTTGTTGATCTCGCAGGCCGGCTGGAGCGCCTACACGATCCACGGCAAGCAGGTGCTCGCGGTGCACTCCCCGGTGGTCGCCACCACCGCCTCCTACATCCTGGGCTCGGCCATGCTGCTGCCGATGACGCTGGTGGCCGCGCCGTTCTTCCCCCGGCCGGACTTCACCTCGCAGGTCGCGTGGGGCGTCGTGCTCTACCAGGCCTTCCTCGGGGCGATCGCCCACGTGTGGTGGTACGAGGGGGTCAAGGCGGTGGGGCCGAGCCGCGCCGCGATCTTCATGAACCTGCAGCCGGTGGTGGGCGTGGTGCTCGCGTGGGCGATGCTGCACGAGGCGGTCGAGTGGCCGGAGATCGTGGGCGGCGCCCTCGTGCTGCTCGGCGTCGCCCTCACCACCCAGGCCCCGCTTTCGCCTAGGGCAGCTTCTTGACCTCCGCGAGCATCTTGTCGGGATCCGGGAGCTCGCCGCGGCCGTGCCGCTCGACGAAGCGGATGATGCCCTGCTTGTCGATCACGAAGGTGGCCCGTACGTTCGCGTTCCACTCCGGCCAGTAGACGCCGTAGGCGCGACTGGCCGTGCGGTGAATGTCGGAGAGCAGCGGGTAGTTCGAGATGCCGACCGACTTGGCCCACGCCTCGTGGCTGAAGGGGCTATCCGAGCTGATACCCAGTACCTGGGCCTGCGCCGCCTCGAAGTCCTTGATGCGACGATCGAAGGCGGGCATGCAGGTGGATCAGCCGGGGGTCCAGTCGAGCGGGTAGAAGAGCAGCACGACGTCCTTCCCCCGGAAGCTCTTGAGGCTCACGTCCCGGAGCCCGATGGTCTTCAGCGTGAAGTCTGGCGCGGGATCGCCTACGCCCGGAGCCTTGTCATCGCTCATCGCCTCATCCCTCCTTCGCCCGCCGCAGGCGCGGCCGGGGACCGAACGTGGCTCGCGCCGATGGCCGGGCGCCGCCGGCCTCCGCCGCCCCGCGGGCCCGCGAGGGGCGCACCGGCATCGGCGGCTTGCGCCGGCCCGGCCAGAGCTCGAGCCGGCGCGCCTCGAGCGGCGCGTCCCCCTGACCGAGGAATCCCGCCGCGGTCACCACGCGCCCGGTCTCCCACAGTCGCCGGAAGCGCTCCGGGTACGCCGCGTCGCGCAGCGCGTAGTGATCGAAGATGACGCGGCACCCGGTCTGATCGATGATCCGCAGGAGCTGGTCGATCCCCCGGTCGATGAGGTCGGAGCCCAACTGGGACTCCAGGTACGCCGGCGGCCCGGAGAGGTAGAGCAGCGTGGGGCGCTGGCGCGCCAGGTAGGCGGCGGCCACCGGGGAGAGCGGCCCCTGCACGTCCGAAGCGTGGACGAAGCGGGTGCCCTCGCGCCGGTCCTCGATCGTGAGCGCCACCACGTAGCCCAGCGGGGTCCCGTCGGCGCCGTGACCGAGCGGGGGCGAGGCCTGGAGCACCGCGTCCACCGTCTCGAGCCGGCGCCCTTCCGCGGCCAGCGGCTCCGCGTGCCCCTTCAGGGCGCGCCACAGCGTGGCCGCGCGCTGGGCCTGTCGGCCCTCGATGTGCCGGGTCGCGTCCTTGGCCCAGAGCTGCCGCCCCGCGTAGAAGGCGGGATCGTGGCGGAAGTGGTCCTCGTGGTAGTGGCTCACGAAGATCACGGAGGCCCGCGTCGCGTACGCCGAGATGCGATCGTTGGCGCGCCGCAGCGCCTCCCACTCCTCCTCCCCCGGACCCAAATTGAAGCGGTTGGGCGCCAGCGTCGCGCCCGGGTCGATCAGCACCCGCGTCTCCCCGCACTCCACGTACGTCGCCATCGACCGGACACCCAGCGACTCCGCCGCCAAGGGCGTGATCTTCATGCGCGCACGGCAAAGCTCGGAACGGTTGTCCGCCATTGGGGGAGTGCGGGGGCCATGTCTGGGCCCCCGCAGATGAATAGGACGTTCAAATGCACCGGCCGCCGTCGACCGGGAAGACGCTGCCCGTGATCATCGCGGCATCGTCGGAGGCCAGGAAGAGGGCGGCGGCGGCCAGGTCCTCCGGCTTGTTGAGCCGTCCGAGCGGCACGGTGCCGCGGTAGCGGGTCATGCCCTCCTCGTCCACCTCCTTCTTGCCCATGAAGGTGGCGAGCATCGGCGTCTCGGTCGCCACCGGGGCGATCGCGACCACCCGCGCGCCGAAGGCGGCGAACTCCAGCGCGAGGCTCGCCGCCATCGTGTGCACCGCGCCCTTCGACGCCGAGTAACACTGCACCCCCGGCCGCGGGCGCACGCCCGAGGTCGAGCCGGTGATGAGCAGCACGCCACCCTTCTGATTCCGGAACACCGGCATGAGGTGCTTGGCGGCCAGGAACACGCCCTTCACGTTGACCGCCATGATCTGGTCGAACACCGCCTCGTCCACGTTCTCGACGGGCGTCGGGAACTGGGGCACGCCCGCGTTGGCGTAGAAGACGTCGAGCCGACCCCAGCGCGCCACCGCCTGCTGGATCGCCGCCTGATTGTCCACCGACTTCGAAACGTCGGCCCGGATCGCCAGCGCTTGGCCCCCGCTCTTCTCGATCTGCTCGGCGGTCGCCTTCGCCGCGTCTTCCCGGAGGTCCACGACCGCCACCCGCGCGCCTTCGCGCGCGAAGAGCACCGCGGTCGCCTGTCCGATGCCCGAGCCCGCGCCCGTGATCAGGGCTACCTTGTCCTTGAGTCTCATGGCTGCGCTCCTTTCGATTCGCTCCGAGCTTCCTTGAGATCCACGACCTGTCCGCCCGTCGCCCGCACCAGCTCGGCGGGCGTGATCGGGAACACGCACTCCGGCAGGCCCGCCGCTGCGTACACGAGCTCGTAGCCGAGCAGGTCCCGGTCAACGTACACCGCCAGTGGGCTCACGAGCCCGATCGGCGGGACCCCGCCGATGGTGTAGCCGGTGGCCTGCTTCACGGTGTCCGGATCGGCCCGTCGGATCTTCCCGCCCGCGAGATCGCCGAGCCGCCGCTCGTCCACCCGGTTCGCCCCGGAGGCCACCACCAGGAGCGGGCGCCCGTCCGCGGTGAAGACGAGGGACTTCACGATCTGCCCGACGGTGACTCCCAGCGCGTCGGCGGCCTGCTGCGAGGTCCGCGCGTGGACGTCGAGCTCGATCACCTGCCGCGGGAGCCCGTGCTCGGTGATGGCCGCCTGCACCTTCTGGACCGCCGGCTTCATCGCCCCTAGAGCGCCAGCTCGGCCATCAGCTCGAGCGCCTCCGCCTGCACCGCGCCGCAGATCAGCGTGGTGATCCCGGAGTTCTTCCAGCGAGGCAGCCGCTCCCGGATCCGCTCCTTCGGACCGCAGAGCGCGACCTCGTCCACCAGCGCGTCGGGCACCGCGGCCGCCGCTTCGTCCTTCTTGCCGCCCAGGTAGAGGTCCTGGATGCGCTTGGCCTCGCCCTCGTACCCGTACCGCGTCACCAGCTCGTTGTAGAAGTTCTTGCCGCGGGCGCCCATGCCGCCCACGTAGAGCGCGAGCCGTGGCTTCACCATCGCCCGGCAGGCCGCCGCGTCGGGGCCCAGCACGATCGGCACCGTGGGGGCGATGTCGAACCTCGCGAGCGACTTCCCGCCGCCCGCCGCCTTGAAGCCGGCCTCGAGGCTCGGGGTGAAGACCGCCATGCGCTCCGGCGAGAAGAACACGGGCAGGAGCCCGTCGGCGATCTCGGCGGCCAGCGCCACGTTCCTCGGACCGATCGCGGCGAGGTAGATCGGGATGTCGGCGCGGCCGTGCAGGATGGACTTGAGCGGCTTGCCGAGCCCGGTGGCGTCGGGGCCCGCGTACGGGATCTGGTAGTACTCGCCCTTGTGCTCGACCGGCCGCTCGCGCCGCCAGACCATCCGGACGATCTCCACGTATTCCCGCGTCTTGGCCAGCGGCTTACCGAAGGCCACCCCGTGCCAGCCCTCCACGACCTGGGGCCCCGACACGCCCAGGCCCAGGATGAAACGGCCGCCCGAGAGCTGGTCGATCGTCATCGCGGTGGTCGCGGTGAGCGTCGGGGTGCGCGCCGGGATCTGCATGATCGCGGTGCCCACCTTGATGCGGCTGGTCTGGGCCGCGATCCAGCAGAGCGGCGAGACCGCGTCCGAGCCGTAGGCCTCGGCCGACCACACCGAGTGGAAGCCCAGGCGATCCGCGTGCTGGACCAGCGACAGGTCGATGCCGAGCTGCGAGCGCGAGTAGCCGATGTTCAGTCCGAGCCGCATGGTGTCCTCCGATCAGAGCCGCTCGAGCGCCGCGATGGACAGCCGGCGGGTGCGCCCAGGCCCCGCCCACCGGTGCTGCTGGAGCCGGATCCGTCCCCTCCGGACCGGCACGCCTTCCTGCTCGAGCAGGAGCCGCTGCGTCAGCATGCCCCCGACATTGCGCCGCAGGCTGATCCCGCCCTGGGCGTTGACGACCCGATGCCACGGCAGGTGCGCGGGCGCGTGCTTCATCGCCTGCCCCACCGCGCGCGCCGCCCGCGGATACCCCAGGAGCGCCGCGATCTGGCCGTACGTCGCCACCTGCCCCTTCGGGATCCGCCCCACCAACCGGTACACCGCCGAGTGAAACGCCTTCATGCCCGCCCCAGGCCGAACTGGAGCTCGTAGAGCCGCGAGTAGAGCCCGCCCTGCGCGAGCAGCTCCGCGTGCGCGCCCGCCTCCCGGATCTCCCCGCGGTGCAGCACCAGGATGCGATCCGCCCGCTGGATCGTGGACAACCGGTGCGCGATCACGAGGCTCGTGCGTCCCTCCAGCAGTCGCGCGAGACCGACTCGCACCAGCGCTTCCGATTCCGGATCGATGCTGGAGGTCGCCTCGTCCAGCGCGAGAACTCGTGGATTATAGATGATGGCGCGGGCGATGGCCAGCAGCTGACGCTGTCCCTGCGAGAGATTGACGCCGCGCTCGCGCAGCTCCTCGCCGAGCCCGTTCGGCAGCGCGGCCACGAAGCGCTCCGCGTTCGCGGCCTCGAGCGCCCGCTCGATCACCGGCCGCTCCGCGGCGCCGTCGCCGGCCAGGCGCAGGTTGTCCTCCACCGTGCCCGAGAAGAGGAACACCTCCTGCGGCACCAGTCCCACGTGGCGGCGCAGGGTCTGGAGGTCCCACTCGCGCACGTCCACCCCGTCCACCAGCACCCGGCCGCGCGTCACGTCATGGGCGCGAATCATGAGGCGGGCGATCGTCGTCTTGCCCTCGCCGGTGGGGCCGACCAGCGCCACCCGCTCGCCCGGGGCCAGCGTGAACGAGCAATCGCGCAGCACCCACTGCTCGTCCTCGTACGCGAACCACACGTCCTTGAATTCCACGGCGGGAACGGACGACGCGTGCGGCCGCGCCGCCGCCGGCGCCGGGGAGACGATGGAGGGGTGCGTGTCGAGCAGGGCGAAGATCCGCTCGGCCGAGACCGTGGCCGCCTGCATGACCGTGTACTTGGCGCCCAGGTCCCGGATGGGGAGAAAGAAGCGGCCGGTGTACTCGAGGAAGGCCACGAGGCCGCCGAAGGTGAGCGCCCCGGTCACCACCTGCCCGCCCCCGTACCAGAGCAGCAGGGCCACCGCCGCGGAGCCCAGGGCCTCCACCGTCGCGTAGAGGGAGGCGTCGTAGAACGTCGAGCGAAACTGCCCCGCGCGCAGGGCGCCGGAGAGCTGGGCGAAGGTCTCCCGCTCCCGGGCCTCCCGCGCGAAGAGCTGGATCACGCTCATGCCCTGGAGCGACTCCTGGAGGAAGGCGTTCATCCGGGCCAGGCGGGTGCGGACCACCCGGTAGCTCTCCCGCGCCCGCACGCGGAAGTAGGCCGCGGCCAGGACCAGCACCGGCACCAGCGCGAAGGTGACGAGGGCCAGCTTCCAGTTCATCCCGAGCATGATCACGACGACGCCGGTGAGCACGACCACGTCCCCCAGGAGCGCCACGATCCCGCTGGTGAACAGCTCCTGGATCGCTTCCCCGTCGTTCAGGACGCGGGTCATCAGCCGCCCGACCGGGCTCCGGTCGTAGAAGCGCGCATCCTGGCGCTGGAGGTGCGCGAACAGCGCGGCGCGCAGGTCGTGGATCACGCGCTGGCCGGTGAGCTGGGTGAGATAGGCCTGGGCCGCCCGCAGCCCGTAGAGCGCGAGGAGGACCAGCAAGAAGAGCGCCGCGACACCTCCGAGGCCCGACCAGTCGCGCCGGAGGATGTGGTCGTCGATCGCGATCTTGATGAGGTAGGGCTGCGTCAGCTCGAGCAGGGCCACCGCCGGGAAGAGCGCGCCGGTCGCGAGCACGAGGCGGAGGTGCGGCCGCGTGAACGCCCAGAGCCGCCGCATCAAGCGCGCGTCGTACGCCTTGCCGAGGACCTCGTCTTCGTGCTCGGGCTCACGCATTGGCCAGCTCGCTGTCCAGATGCGGGGGCCCAGAAATGACCCCCGCACTCCCCCATTCTCGCGCTTCAGCTCGCCGTCCGGCTCGCTGCGCACCCCTCAACCGCCAACGGTCACGCATTGGCGAGCTCGCTGTCCAGACGCGGGGGCCCAGAAATGGCTCCCGCACTCCCCCATTCTCGCGCCTCAGCTCGCCGTCCGCTCGCTGCGCACCCGTCAACCGCCAACGGTCACGCATTGGCGAGCTCGTCCTCCAACTGCTGGACGCGCCAGAGGCGGGCGTAGAGGCCCCCGGCGGCCAGGAGGTCCGCGTGGCGGCCCTGCTCGACCACGCGCCCCTCGTCGAGCACCACGATCGCGTCGGCCTCGGCGGCCGCCTTGAGCCGATGGGTCATGAGCAGCGTGGTGCGGCCGCTCGCCGCCCCCCGCAGCGCGCGCGTGATCTCCCACTCCTTGGCCGCGTCCACCGAGGCCAGCACGTCGTCCAGGACGAGGAACGGCGGATCGGCCACGAGCGCGCGGGCCAGCGCCACGCGCTGCCGCTGGCCGCCCGAGAGCGTGAGGCCGCGCTCGCCGACCACGGTGTCCCAGCCGCGCGGCAGCGCGCCCAGATCGTCTGCCAGGCCCGCGGTGCGGGCCACCGCCTCCAGGCGCTCCGGGCCCGCGGTCTCGTCGGCCAGCCGCACGTTGTCGCGGAGCGGGCGCGAAAAGAGAAAGGACTCCTGCGGTACGTAGCCCACCGATCGCCGCAGCCGGCCGAGGGGCAGATCGAGCACGTCGCGGCCCCCGACCCACACCGTGCCGCGCGGCGGCTCGTAGAGCCGGCACAGCAGCGTGCCCAGTGTGGACTTGCCGCTGCCCGTCGGCCCGACCACGG
>DATFUK010000171.1:0-11892 GCA_035260865.1 Candidatus Methylomirabilota bacterium
CAGACCAGCGCGCCCGCCGGCGCCTACACGCTCGATCAGCTCGCCGAGGACCTGAAGGGGCTCCTCGACGGGCTCGGCATCCGGGAGACCCACTTCGTGGGGCTCTCGATGGGTGGCATGGTCGGCCAGGTCTTCGCGCTCAAGCACCCCGCGATGATCCAGAGCCTGGTCCTCTGCGACACCACGAGCCGCTACCCCCCGGGCGCCGCCGCGATCTGGGAGGACCGCATCAAGACGGTGGGCGCCAAGGGCATGGAGCCGATGGCGGCCCCCACGCTCGAGCGCTGGTTCACCGCGCCGTTCCGCGCGCGCCGCAAGGACTTGATGGAGCGCGTGGGCACCATGATCCGCGCCACCCCCGCCGCCGGCTACATCGGCTGCTGCCACGCGCTGCCGAAGATCAGCGTCACCGAGAAGCTGCGCGACGTCCGCTGCCCCGGGCTGGTGATCGTGGGCGAGGAAGACCCCGGCACCCCGGTGGAGATGGCGCGGGAGATCCACGCGGCCCTGCCCGCCGCGGAGCTGGCCGTGCTGTGCCGCGCGTCGCACCTGTCGAATCTCGAGCAGCCGGAGGAGTTCAACCGGGTGCTCGGGGGCTTCCTCGACAAGCTGAGCGGCCGCAGCAAGCTCTAGGGCACGACCCGCGTCATGCCCCCGGCCCGTTCAGCGGCGGCGGTCGTCCGGCAGATCCGCCTCTGGACGGGCCTCGTGCTCTTCACGTACCTCACGACCCACTTCCTCAACCACGCGCTCGGGCTCGTCTCGCTCGAGGCGATGGCGGCGGGGCAGGCGTGGTTCGTCCTCGTCTGGGGTAGCCTCCCGGGCACCGTCGCCCTCTACGGCGCGTTCGGCATCCACAACCTCCTCGCCCTCTGGGCGCTCTACCGCCGGCGCACGCTCCGCATGCCCGCCTGGGAAGCGAGCCAGCTCACCCTGGGCCTGCTCGTGCCGCCCCTCCTCGTGTGGCACGTGGTGGGCACCCGGCTGGCGCACGAGGTGGCCGGGACGCAGACGACCTACACGTTCGTGGTGCTCGCGCTCTGGCAGCTCAATCCGATCGCGGGCCTGCGCCAGGTCGTCGTCCTCGCCGTCGCCTGGATCCACGGCTGCATCGGGCTGCACTTCTGGCTGAGGCTCCGGCCGTGGTATCCGCGCGTCGCGCGCACGATCTACAGCGGGTTCCTGCTCCTGCCGGTCCTCGCGCTGCTGGGCTTCGCCACCGCGGGACAGGAAGTGGCCCGGCGGGCGCGCGAGCCCGGCTTCGTCCAGACGGTGATCCGGGAGGCCCGGCTCCCGAGCCCGGCGCAGCGGGCGGTGCTGGACCGGGTGGCGTACGCGATCTTCTGGGGCGATCTCGGGGCCATCGCGCTGGTGCTGGCGGCGCGGGCGGTCCGCGAGCACATCCGCCGGCGTCAGGGCGTGCGTGTCGCGTATCCGGGCGGCCGCGAGGTGCTCGTGCCCGCCGGGTTCACGATCCTCGAGGCGAGCCGGTTCGCGGGGATCCCGCACGCCTCGGTCTGCGGAGGGCGCGGCCGGTGCTCGACGTGCCGCGTGCGCGTGATTCGTGGCGAGGAGCACCTGCCCGGGGCCACCATGGACGAGCTGCGTGTGCTCGGGCGTGTGGGGGCGCCCGCCCACGTGCGCCTGGCCTGCCAGGTGCGGCCCCGGCGCGATCTCGCGGTGGTGCCGCTCGTGCCCGCCGGGGCGGGCCCGGCCGAGGCGCTCCCCACCGGGCATCGCGACGGCGAGGAGCTGACCATCGCGGTGCTCTTCGCGGATCTGCGCGGGTTCACCCGGCTGGCCGAGCGCAAGCTCCCGTACGACGTGGTCTTCATCCTGAACCGCTACTTCGAGGCGGTCGGTGGCGCGATCACGGATGCGGGCGGCATCGTCAACCAGTTCACGGGGGACGGGGTCATGGCGCTCTTCGGGGTGGACGGCGGGGGACCGGAAGAGGGCTCCCGCCAGGCGGTCCGTGCCGCGGCCGCGATGGTCGCCCGCGTGCAGGAGCTGAGCCGGGTCCTCGCCGACGATCTCGACACCGCGCTGCGCCTCGGGATCGGCATTCACACCGGGCCCGCCGTCGTCGGCCAGATGGGCTACGCGTCCACGACGTACCTGACCGCGGTGGGCGACACCGTGCACGTCGCGGCCCGCCTGGAGGCCCTGACGAAGGAGTACGCGTGCGAGCTGGTGCTCTCGGAGGAAGTCGCGATCCAGGCAGGGCTCGACGTTTCCGACCACGCGCGCCACGAGCTGACCGTGCGCAACCGGGAGGCGCCGCTGGCCGTCTTCGTGGCGCCGAGCGCGGGGCGCCTCGCCGAGCGGCTCGCGCGCGTGCCCGCATGAGCCGCCACGGCCAGGGCGGGGGGCCGGCGGGACCGGGCGCGCCCGAGCCCGCGTTCGCCGAGCAGGCGCGCACCCTCGTCCACCTGGGGCGCACCGGCACGCTCGGCACGCTCTCGCGGCGTCACCCGGGCCACCCGTTCGTCTCGATCATGCCCTACGCGCCCGACGAGCGCGGCCGGCCGCTCGTGCTCATCAGCACGCTCGCGATGCACACCCAGAACCTGGCGGCCGATCCTCGCGCGAGCCTGCTCGTGGCCCAGCCCGGCGACGACCCGCTGGCGCTCGCGCGGGTCACCCTCATGGGCGCGGCCCGCCGCCTCGAGGCGGGCGAGCGGCCCGCCGCGCGCGACGCCTACCTCGCGCGCCACCCGAACGCGGTGCACTGGGTGGACTTCGACGACTTCGCGTTCTGGCGCCTCGACGTCGCCGACGTCTACTTCGTCGGCGGCTTCGGCGCGATGGACTGGCTCACGGTTTCCGGCTACGAGGCGGCGCGTCCCGATCCGCTGGCCGACGCGGCCCCCGGGATCATCGAGCATATGAACCGCGACCACGCGGACGCGCTCGTCCTCTACGCGCGCACGCTCGGTGGCCTGGCCGCGGAGGCGGCCGAGATGGTTGCGGTGGACCGCCTCGGCTTCAAGCTGCGGGTCCGGGCCTCCGACGGGCTCCACGGGTGCCGGATCGCCTTCCCGCGCGAGGCGGCCAGTGCCGAGCAGTGCCGGGCGGTGCTGATCGAGATGCTGGCCGACTTGCGGAGCCGCCCGCGCTGACGTATTAACGTGCCAAAGGAGAGATCCATGGCACGCCACATCAAGGTTGCCGCCGCCCAGATGGGCCCCAACAACGAGGGCACGAGCCGCGAGGAGATCGTCGAGCGGATGCTCGCGCTGCTCGACCAGGCCGTGGTGGAAGGCGTCGAGATCCTGGCCTATCCGGAGATGGCGCTCACGACCTACTTCCCCAAGCGCGTGCGCGACGACTACGATCAGTTCTTCGAGACCGAGATGCCGCCCAAGGCGCTGGCCCCGCTGCTCCAGCGGGCGCGCGAGGCGCGCATCGCCTGTCACGTGGGCTTCTGCGAGAAGGACCGGGGCCGCTACTTCAACACCGCGCTCCTCACCGACGAGGCCGGCACGCTCGCGGGGACGTTCAGGAAGATTCATCTGCCGGGCGCCAAGCAGCCGGACGGCCACGCGCAGGTCTACGAGCCCCACTTCTTCGAGTCGGGCAATAGCGGCTATCGGGTCTTCGACGCGGCGCGCGCCAAGGTCGGCATCGCGATCTGCCAGGACCGGCGCTTCCCGGAGTCCTACCGCAGCCTCGGCCTGCTCGGCGCGGAGATCGTGCTGATCGGCTACAACACGCCGCTCTCCCCGCTGGCCCTCGATCTCAACGAGCTGTGCCTGCGCGCGGGCGCCTACCAGAACAACCTCTTCGTGGTCGGCATCGCCAAGGCCGGCGTCGAGGACGGCATGGAGCTCATCGGCGGCTCGTGCATCGTGAACCCGATGGGGCAGGTGGTGGCCAAGGCCGCCACCACCGGCGACGAGCTGATCGCGGCCCGGATCGACCTCGACCAGATGGTCCCGGCGCGCAAGCGGTGGGACTTCCTCGGCCGCCGGCACCCCGAGCACTACGGGCTGCTGACCCAGCCCACGCCGCGGCGGAGCTAGCGATGGCGGCCAAGGGTCTCGACCTGCTGGTGCGCGGCGGGCGCGTCGTCACCCCGAACGAGGTGCTGGAGACCGCGGTGGGCGTGAGCGACGGGCGGATCGTCGCGCTGGGCGCGGAGTCGATGCTGCCACCCGCGGAGCGCACCATCGACGCTACCGGCAAGTACGTGCTGCCCGGGCTCATCGACTGCCACGTTCACCTGGGCGCGGTGTATGACGACTGGCACACCGGCCCGGTGGCGGCCGCGCACGCCGGCCTCACCACGCTGCTGTCGTTCGTGGAGTACGACGACCAGGCGCGGGAGACGCTGCCGCAGGCCCTCAAGCGCCTGCGCGACGAGGCGGGCTCGCGGTCGGTGATCGACTTCGGCTTCCACTTCATCCTGAACAACCAGCCGTACATTCTGGACGGGCTGGCCGAGGCCTTCGAGCAGGGCGTGACGTCCTACAAGATCTTCATGACCTACAAGCGGCGCCCGAACCGCATGTGCTCGGACGAGTTCATCGCCCAGGTCATGGAGAAGATCGCCGCGCTGGGCGGGATCTGCCAGCTCCACTGCGAGAACGGCGACATCCTCTACCACCTCGAGAACAAGTCGATCGCGGCGGGGAAGGTGAAGCCCACCGACTTCCCGGCCACGTGCCCCCCGTGGACCGAGGAGGAGGCGATCAACCGCGCCATCCTCATCGGCGAGATGACCAAGTGCCCGGTCTACGTCGTGCACCTCTCGACCAAGGGTGGGCTCGAGCGGATCAAGGCGGCGCAGGCCCGCGGCCAGCGGGTGTGGACCGAGACGTGTCCCCAGTACCTGCTGCTCACCGAGAAGGAGATGGAGTCGTGGGGCCCGCTCGCCAAGATCGGGCCGCCGCTGCGGCCGGTGGGCGGCGGCGACGGCGACGCGCTCTGGGGCGGCAGCCGCGAGGGCTACATCGCCACCGTGGCCAGCGACCACTCGCCGCGCCGCAAGGAGCTGAAGGAGCCCGGCTGGAAGAACATCTTCGTGGACGGCAAGGGCAACCCGATTCCCTTCGGCAGCCCGTCGATCGAGACACTGCTGCCGCTGATGTGGAGCGAGGGCGTGGTCAAGCGCGGAATGCCGGTGACGTGGCTGGCGCGGGTGATGGCCGAGAATCCCGCCCGGATCTTCGGGCTGTATCCACGAAAGGGCGCGATCCGGGTCGGCGCCGACGCCGATCTCACCATCATCGATCCCGACGCGGACGGGACCATCCAGGTCGCGGACCATCACGGGGTCGCGGGCTGGACGCTCTACGAGGGGTGGAAGTCGAAGGGGCGGCCGTGGATGACCGTGCTGCGCGGGCAGGTGCTGCTGAACCAGGGCCGGCTCGAGCAGAAGCCGGGCTACGGCCGGTACCTGGCGCGCACGGGGCCGGTGGCGCCCATCGCGGGCGGCGCGGGGTAGGGCGCCCGCGATGGCGGACTACCTCGACCGGCTCGCCGCCTTCGTCGAGGGTATCTCCGCCGACCGGCTGAGCGACGCAGCGGCGCGCGCGGCCCGGCTCGTGCTGCTCGACACGCTCGGCGCGATGGCCGCGGGCAGCGCGCAGCCCGAGAACCGTCGCCTCGCCCAGGCCATGCACGAGCGCCGCTCGCGCGCCACCGCCACGCTGGTGGGCCACGCGGGCAAGGCGGATCCGCTCCTCGCGACGTTCGTGAACGCGACCGCGGGGGTCGCGCTCGAGGTGGACGAGGGGAGCCGCCTGGGCGGCGGCCATCCCGCCATTCACGTGATTCCCGGCGCGCTCGCGGTGGCCGAGGATCTCGGCACGGACGGCGGGCGGCTGCTCGAGAGCATCATCGCCGGCTACGAGGTCTGCTCGCGGCTCGGCGGCGCGACGACGCCCCGGCCCAACGTCCACTCCCACGGGACCTGGGGCACCATCGGCACCGCGGTGGCGGTGGCCAAGCTGGCCGGCCTCGACGCCGCGGGCGTGCGGTCGGTGATCAATCTCTCCGCGAGCATGAGCCCGGCCAATACCTGGACCACCGCGCTCGAGGGGGTCACGATCCGCAACGCCTATCCGGGCCGCTCCGGGCTCGAAGGCATTCTCGCGGTGGACCTCCATCGCGCGGGGTTCACCGGGCTCGCCGACGCGCCGAGCGACGTCTACGGCACGATCCTGGCCGACCGCTTCGAGCCCGAGCGCGCGCTCGACGGCCTCGGCGGGCCGCTGCGCATCGAGCAGAACTACTTCAAGCTCTACGCGTGCTGCCGCTACAACCACTTCGCGCTCGACGCCCTGCTCGCGATGGCGAAGGCGGAGCGCCTCGCGGCCGCCCAGGTCGAGCGGGTGGTCGTGACCACGATTCCGTTCGGCCCGCGCATGGCCGAGCCCGCGCCCACCTCCATGCTGGGCGCGAAGTTCTCGATCCCGTACGCGGTGGCGGCCGCGCTCGTGCTGGAGCGGGCCGACGTCTCCGCGTTCGTGGAGCCCGCGCTCTCCGACCCGCGGATCCGGACGCTGGCCGCGAGAGTGGAGGTGCGCGTGGACCCGCGGATGTCGCCGCGCGCCGTCGACTACCCGACCGCGCGCGTCGAGGTCGTGCTGAAGGACGGGCGCACGCTGAGCGACTCCACGACCGTGGTCCGCGGGGACTTCGCGGATCCGGTGCCGAGCGAGGAGGTCGTGGAGAAGTTCGTCGGGCTCGCGTCGGCCCCCCTCGGCGCCGAGCGGGCTCGCGAGGTTGTCCGCCTCGTGGACCAGGCCGAGACGGTGAAGGACGTGCGCGATCTGACCGCGCTGCTCGCGCCCGCGAGCTAGGGCCCTCTAGTAGTCCTTCGGGTCGAGCAGGTCGCGGAGGCCGTCGCCCGCGAGGTTGAACGAGAGCGTCAGCGAGAAGATGGCCAGGCCCGGCCACCACGCCATCCACGGGGCGGTCTCCAGGAACTGCTGGGCGGTGGCCAGCATGGTGCCCCAGCTCGGCGTCGGCGGCTGCACGCCCAGGCCCAGGAACGAGAGAATCGCCTCGGCGATGATCGCGGCCGGGATCGACACGGTGGCCTGCACCAGGAGCGCGCTCGTGATGTTGGGCAGGATGTGGCGCAGGATGGTGCGCAGGCCGCCCGCGCCGAGCGCCCGCGCGGCCTGTACGTAGTCCTCCTCCTGGGTGGAGAGCACAAGCCCGCGCGTGAGGCGGATATAGGTGGGGGTGGCCGCGAGCCCGATGGCCACCGTCGCGTTGGTGAGCGAGGCGCCCATGATGGTCACGAGACCGATGGCCAGGATGAGGAACGGGAAGGCCAGCCACGCGTCGGTCAGGCGCATGATGAGCTGGTCGATCGCGCCGCGCCGGGAGCCGGCCATGAGGCCGGCGGGCACGCCGATGGCGATCGCGAGCAAGATCGAGAACACCCCGGCCTGCATGGAGATGCGCGTGCCCCACACCACGCGCGAGAAGGTGTCGCGCCCGAGGTCGTCGGTGCCGAACGGGTTGGCCGCGGTGGGAGCCTTCCGGATCTTGCCGTAGTCGGAGCGCTGCGGGTCGGAGGTCGCGATCCACGGCGCGCCCACCGCGAGCACGACGAAGAAGAGCACGACGACCGCGCCCGCCACCGCGGGCGGTCGGCGCCACAGCCGGCGCCAGAGCCGGCCGCCCGAGCTAGCCGCCACCGGCGGCGCCTCCGATGCGGATCCGGGGGTTCAGCAGGGAATAGGAGACGTCGACCAGCAGGTTGACGAAGACGTAGACCGACGCGGTGATCAACACCACGCCCTGCACGAGCGGGTAGTCGCGGGTGAACACCGCCTCCACGATCAGCCGGCCGAACCCGGGCACCACGAAGATCTGCTCGGTGACGACCGCGCCGCCCATGAGGGCGCCGGTCTGCAGCCCCAGGATCGTGACGACCGGGATGAGCCCGTTGCGGAAGGCGTGGCGGAAGATGACCGCGCGGCCGGCCAGGCCCTTGCTCCACGCGGTGCGGATGTAGTCCGCGCTCAGGATCTCGATCATGCTGTTGCGGGTCTGGCGCATCAGCACCGCGGCGAGGCCGGCCCCCAGCACGAAGGCGGGCATGATCATCCGCTGGAGGTTGCCGAGCGGGCTCTCCCAGAGCGGGATGAACCCGGAGGCGGGGAGCCAGTGCAGGCGCACCGAGAGGAAGAGGATCAGCATGATGCCGAGCCAGAAGCTCGGCACCGAGAGGCCGCAGAGCGAGACCGCGTTGGCCAGCAGATCCCACACCGTGTTGCGGCGCGCGGCCGAGAAGACCCCGGCGGGGATCGCGATGGCCAGCGCGATCAGGAGGGAGAGGCCGGCCAATTCCATCGTGATGGGCAGCTTGCGGGCGACGGTCCAGACCACCGATTCGCGGGTGCGGATGGACTCGCCGAGGTCGCCCCGGAGCGCGAGGCCGATCCAGCGGAGGTACTGGAGCGGGATCGGATCGTCGAGCCCGTACTTCTGGCGGATCTCGGCGAGCCCGGCCGCGTCGGCGTCGGTGCCGCCCATGACCCGGGCCGGGTCGCCGGGGATCATCCGCACCCCGGTGAAGACGATGAGGCTGATCACGAACAGGGTCACGATCGAGATCGCGACCCGCCGGACCAGGAATTCGGCCACCGGGCTACGCTAGTTCCAGGACGTGCCCTTGATGCGGATCAGCCCGTCCGGTACCGCCTTGTAGCCCTTGAGGTTCTTCGGGTACGCGACGATATAGTTCAGGTGATAGATGTACAGGACGTTGCGCCGCCCGCCCGTGATCTTGGCGATGGCCTCCCGGTAGAGCTTGGCGCGCTCCCCCTGGTCGCTGATCTCGCGCGCCTTGTTCAGCAGCGCGTCGATCGTCTCGTCGCAGACCAGGGTGGTGTTGAGGCTGCCGCCGCAGGTGTGGAACTGGTGCATGTTGCCGTCCGGATCCACGCGCCCGCTCCAGCCGATCGCGAAGGCCTGGAGCTTGCCGTTGTCGTCGTCGGTGAGGGCGGAGGCGAACTCCGACGGGCGCAGCGAGATGTTGAAGCCGGCCTCGCGCGCCATGCCCTGGATCACCTCGCCGAAGCGGCGCTGCTGCGGGTCGTTCACGATCGTGAGCTCGAAGCTGTAGCCGTTGGGGAAGCCGGCCGCGGCGAGGAGCTGCTTGGCCTTCGCCACATCGCGGCCCGGGCACTTGCGGCTCTTGTCGTAGAACGGGCTCACCGGGGAGATCGGGCTGCAGCCGGGCGTGTACTGGCCGTCCCACACCACCTGGTTGAGGGCTTCCCGGTCGATGCTGAGGTCGAAGGCCTCGCGCACCCGGGGGTCGTTGGCGAGCGGGGTGCCCAGGTCACCGGGCGGCTGGGTCTTGCCGGTCTTGTTGCGCTGGTTGATCGTGACGCCGGTGTAGCCGAGGCCGGTGACGCTCGCGACCTCGAAGCGCCCTTCCTTCCTGAGGTTCACCGAGTCGGTCGGGGCCACCAGGTGCATGACGTCGATGTCGCCCGAGCGGAGGTTGGCCACCCGCACGTTGTCGTCGGGGATGATGCGGAACACGAGCCGGTCGAAGTGCGCCTGGCCGGGATCGAAGTAGTGGGTGGACTTCTCGAGCACGATGCGGTCCTGCGGCACGCGCTCCACGAAGGACCACGGCCCCACGCACACCGGCGCGGTGGCGAACTTATCGCCGAGCTTGTTGACCGCGGCGGGGGAGACCGGCATGCCGGAGCGGTCGGCCAGGGTGGCCACCAGGGGGGCGAAGGCGCTCTTGAGCCGGAGGCGGATCGTCAGCGGGTCCACCACCTCGACCGCGTTGACCGGCTCGAGCTCGCTGCGCCGGTTGGAGCCCTTCATCTCGCGGTGGCGGTCGAGGGAGAACTTCACCGCCTCCGCGTTCATCGCGGTGCCGTCGTTGAACTTGACGCCGCTCCGGAGCTTGATGGTGACCGTCTTGCCCGCGTCCGAGATGGTGGGCAGCGCGGCGGCGAGCTGGGGCGAGATGCGGAGGGTCTCGTCGATCTCGTAGAGCTTCTCGCACATGTGCGCGAAGATGATGCGGCCGACGTAGGTCCGCGACAAGGTCGGGTCCAGGAGGTCGGGGTCCTGGTTCAGGGCCACGACCAGCGTCTTCTTCTGGGCCGCCGCCGGGGCCACCGACACGAGCAGGCCGGCCAGGCCGAGCATCAGCCACGAGACAGTCCGCATTCTCCGCATGGTGTTCTCCTCTCTGGATCCGTGCTGCCCTTGAGCGCGGGTCATTGTATCCTCCCGGCATGAGCGAGAACACGAACAAGTTCCAGCAGGCCGAGCTGGCCGACCTCCTCGGCCTCATCGAGCGCCTCGCCGGCGAGCTCTCCCTGGCCGAGGAGCCGGCGCGCTTCATCGCCGCCCTCGAGTCTCCCGAGCCGCCCGGAGCCGCGACCTGACCGACTTCCCGACCGTCGCGGCCCTGGCCGCCGCCATCCGCGCCGGCAAGGTCTCGCCGGTCGAGGCCACCCGTGAGTGCCTGGCGCGGGTCGAGCGGCTCGACGGGCGGCTGCGCGCCTTCATCACGGTGGACGCCGAGGGGGCGCTCGACGCCGCCCGGCGGCGGGAGGCGGCGGGGCGACACGAGGCGCGCGGCCCGCTCCACGGCGTGCCGATGGCGTTCAAGGATCTCTGCTTCATCCAGGGGCTGCCCACCTCCTGCGGCACCCGGACCGCCCGGTACTTCACCGCCGAGCACGACTGCACCGCGGTGGCCCGGCTCGTCGGCGCGGGCGCGGTCACCCTCGGCAAGCTCAACATGACCGAGCTCGCCATGGGGGCCCTCGGCGACAACCCGCATCACGGCCACGCCCGCAACCCGTGGAACCCCGAGCGCTGCACGGGCGGCTCGTCGAGCGGATCGGGTGTGGCGGTGGCCGCGGGGCTCGCGTACGGCGCGATCGGCACCGACACCGGCGGATCGATCCGCCTGCCCGCGGCGGCCTGCGGCGTCGCCGGACTCAAGCCGACCTATGGCCGGGTGAGCCGCGCGGGCGGCATGGCGCTCTCCTGGTCGAACGATCACCTCGGGCCGATGGCGCGCACCGCGCAGGACTGCGCGCTCATGCTGCAGGCGATGGCGGGCCCGGACCCGCTCGACGCCACCGCGAGCCCGCGGCCGGTGCCCGACTATCTCGCGGCGCTCGACACGCCCGTCGGCCCGCTGCGGGTCGGCGTCCCCGAGAACTTCTTCTTCCAGGGGATCGACCCGGAGATGGAGGCGGGCGTGCGGGCCGCGGTCGCCACGCTCGCCTCGCTCGGCGCGCGCGTGACGGAGGTGCGCCTGCCCGATCCGCAGGTGATGAACGACGTGACCAGCATCATCTCGCGCAGCGAGTCGGCCGCGCTCCACGCGGGCCTGCTCCGGGAAAAGCCGCACGAGCTGGCCGCCTTCACGCGGGCGCGCCTCGAGCTGGGGCTGCGGGTGCCCGCCTACGACTACCTCCAGGCGCTCCGCCTGCGCGCGCGCCTGGCCCGTGCCTTCTCGCGCGACGTCTGGGCCGAGGTGGACGTGCTCGCCGCCCCGGTCATCCCGGAGCCCGCGCCCCCGCTCGCCGCCGCGCTGGAGGGCCCGCTCGAGGAGATCATCGTGCGGCAGGGCCGCTTCTCCCGGCTCACGCGCCCCTTCAATGGCCTCGGCCTGCCCGCGCTGAGCCTGCCGTGCGGCTTCTCGCGCGCCGGGCTCCCGCTGGCCTTCCAGCTGGTGGGCCGTCCCTTCGACGAGGCGACCGTGCTGCGCCTCGGCCACGCGTACCAGCAGGCCACCGACTGGCACACGCGCCGGCCCGCCCTGGGCGGCTAGATCCGGTAGAAGTCGTAGAAGTCCTGCGCCGGCGCCTCGACCGAGAGCGGCTGAAGGGGGAAGCAGCGGTCGAGGCCGTCACGGCTCGACTGGCGCTCGAGCCG
>DATFUK010000172.1:0-8474 GCA_035260865.1 Candidatus Methylomirabilota bacterium
CGAGCGGCACCACCACCCGCGGCCGGGGGCACAGCAGGATCACCGGCATCAGCAGCAGGAGCCCCGGGAGGTAGGCGAGCGCGGTCACGTGCCCCACGTAGGCGACGGGCACGTAGCCCCAGGCCACCGACGGCGTGAGCCGCACGTAGAGCCAGAGGTACCGGAGCCCGATCGTCGCCAGCAGCGCCGCGTTCGCCACCGCGAACCAGCTCGCCCACCGGAGCAGCCGCCGCCTCGAGCTCATCGCGATCCGCCTCCCGCGCGTGCCGCGCTAGCGGGCCACCCCGAGCGCGCCGATGCCCGCCCACTCGTCGGCGATGCGCGCGATCTCCACCGCGCCCACCTCGACACTCCGGCCGAAGTTGAACACCCATTGCTCCCGGAGCCCGACGCTGTGCGCGCGGAACTCCCCCGCCCCGCGGATCAGCTCCGCGACGAACCGCGGAGCCTCCCCGAGGCGGTCGAGCGGCAGGATCCGCCCCAGCTCCCGGCGGATGCGCATCTCCATCGGCTCGATGCCCAGCTCCGCGTACGCCGGGTTCCGCACCCGGGGCGGGACATCGACGAAGAGGACCGGCTTGCCCAGGCCGAGGGCGTACTCGATCGCCATCGCGGACCAGTCGCTGATCAGGAGGTCGGACTCCTGAAGCGAGGCGCTCTCCTCCATCCGGTCCACGTGCCGGAAGCGCGGATCCGCGCCGAACCGGGCGACCAGCTTCTCCACGAGCCGCGGGGTGAGCCGCGCGGTCTGGTAGTGGGGGCGCAGGATCACGCGGATGCCGGCACCGAGCAGGGCCGCGATCAGCGGCTCGCCGCAGACGGGCAGCGTCGACTGCTCGCCCCACGTGGGCGCGAGCAGCACGGTGGCCGGGTCCGACGGCGGCCGCGGCGACGAGGTCGCGACCTCGACGAGCTGCTCGAGGCGGGGGTAGCCGCGGGGGAACAGGTGCTTGGGCGGGAGGCCCGCGAGCTCCTCGCGCCGGCGGATCTCCTCCACGTGGTGCGGGCCCGCGCACAGGAGGCTGTCGTAGTGGTCGTAGGAGTTCGCGTGATCCACCATGTGGGTGCTGCCCATGCTATGGAACACGTAGACGTAGTGCACGGGGTGGAGCGATCGCTTGAGCTGGAAGTTCCCCAGATCGAGCATGGTCAGGACCATGACGTCGGCCTTGAGGGTCTGGAAGAGCCAGGTGCACACCGCGCCGCCGCCGACCCGAAACGTGTGCAACCGGCCGCTCGGCGCCGACGGCAGCGCGGCGGCGGGCTCGGAGGTGACGTGCCAGACCGTCCGGGAAAGCCGCTCGGTCAGGAAATCGCTGAGCGGCTGGAGGTGGTGCCAGTCCTGATGGGTCTCGGAGTAGAAGACGATGTTCCGGTCGCGCGACGGGAGCTTCTGGAAGCGGCGATAGCTGCTCCACTCCCGCCAGATCGCCATGCCGCGCCGGACGCGCTACTTGTCCGCGGGAGGGGAGCCTTCCACCGTTTCCGTTCGCTTGCCGCGAACCAGGCCGACGAGCCGGTACCAGAACATCTTGATGGCCAGGCCGACCGCCGCCGCCACGCCGATCACGGCCGAGAGGAGCATGCTCCCGGTCCCCGGGTCGAGATAGGCGTACGCCGGGGACGTGATCGACAGGCACGCGGCAAGCATGAACCCGATCCGAAGAGCTCGACGGAGCATCATCCGTGGTGTTCCTCTCAGACGCGAAAGGTGTAGGTCCGGGTGGGATCGCGCTCGATATCGGGGGGAAAGCTCTTCCGCTTGTCCGCGTAGTACTGTACGCGGTGGTCCCCCGCCGAGCGCCGGTTGTAGGTGATGTAGAGGACCCGGCGACGCTCGCGGGTGAGGTTCGGAGCCGAGGCGTGCGGCGTGTAGGAATCGAAGAACACCACGTCGCCGGCCTGGGTCGGCACCGCGCGGGCGCCCATGCGGCGCATGTCCTCGGCGGTGAGGGGCGTCCACTCGTCACCGACGAGTCCCCGCGTGTGGTGTCCCGCGGCCAGCTCCAGGCACCCGTTCTCCGCGGTGGTCGCGTCGATGCTCACCATCGCGGTGATGAACAGGTCGGCGTAGACGCTCCAGCCCGCCTGCTGATCCTGATGGGGCTTGAAGCCGTCGCCCCCGGGCAGCTTGAAGTTGATCTTGTCCTTGAAGAGCACGGCCGGCTCGCCGAAGAGGCGCGCCGCGAAGCCGCGCAGCTTCTCGCCGTCGCACAACGCCGCGAAGCCGGCATGGAAGGGGCAGAAGTTCTCGATCCGCTGGAGGACCCGCTCCCCCGGATGGAGCAGGCTCGGCTCGAAGTACATCATGCACCGGCCCGGCACCTCGGGCTGACTCTGCAGCTCGTCGGTCCACCCCGAGATCCGGCGCGTCTCCTCCTCGTCGAACAGGCCCGGGGCCACCACGAAGCCGTCCCGGCGGAACACCTCGAGGGTCGCCGGCTCGCCCTCCGGCCGGCGGGCCGTCTTCGTCTTCTCGCTCATGGCGATAATGCTACATCGCGTCCCGGCCCCGCGGGGCCTAATTCCGCTCCATGCGCACCGTCCGCTGCACCGGGAAGAAGCGCAGGTCCCAGCGGTCGGCCACCATCCCCCAGAGCCCCTGCGGGTAGGCCAGCATCACTCCCACCGCGAGGGTGCCCAGCAGGATCATGTACCAGGCCCCGTAGTCGGCGAGGTACTCGCGCACCAGGAAGAAGAGCGCGGTGCCGATCAGCGGGCCCTCCAGGGATCCGAGGCCGCCGATCACCACGATGAAGATCGTGTAGGCGGTCCAGTTGATGCTGAAGCCGGCGTCGGGCGAGATGCGGAGCAGATTGAGATAGATCAGGGCGCCGGTCATCCCGGTGCCGAAGGCGACGCCGACGTAGACCCCCAGCTTGATGCGGAAGACGTCCACCCCCAGCGTGTCGGCGCCGTGCTCGCTGTCGCGGATCGCCATCAGGCCGAGCCCGTAGCGCGAGCGCAGGAACGCGTACCCCGCGGCGAGCGCGGCCACCCCGATCGCCAGCGCCAGGACATAGGTGGTCAGCTCCCGGCTCTCGCGGGCCAGCGGGAAGACCGCCTTCAGCGTGCGGCCCGAGCCGCGGCCGAGCGCGGGCGTGTTGGCGACGAGCAGCCGATAGACCTCGGCGATGGCCCACGTACCCACCGCGAAGTAGCCCCCGTGGAAGCGGAAGACCAGCGCGGCGGTGGGCAGCGCGAGCGCGGCGGCCACCAGGCCCGCCAGCGGGACCGCGACGAACGGATTCACGCCGAGATCGTCCGCCAGCACGATCAGCGCGTAGCCGCCGAGGCCCACGTAGGCCTGCTGGCCGATCGAGACGAGGCCGGCATAGCCCGCGAGCAGGTTCCACATCTGGGCCAGCACGAGCAGGGCGATGAACTCCACCAGCATGCGCATCGCGCTGGGACTGCCCCAGGCGGGCAGGCTCAGCAGGACGATCAGGACGAGCGCGGTGACGACCGCGCCGAGGCGGCTGGCCCGCGTGGTGCGCTCGATCCGGAGGGCCGTGGGTGGCATCGGACGGCTCAGGAGACTCTCCGGCGCCGGGTGAAGAGGCCCTGGGGACGGAGCAGCAGGACGGCCAGGAACACCAGGTGCCCGGTGAGAATCCCCCATCCCGGCGACAGCTTCGCGCCCACGGTCTGCGCGATGCCCAGCACCGCGCCGCCCACGAGCGTGCCCCAGAGCGATCCCAGCCCGCCGATGATGACCGCCTCGAAGGCGAAGAGCAGCCGGTCGGGCCCGCTGCTGAACGTGAACGTGGTCCGGATGCCGAGGAAGACGCCGGCCACCGCGACGATGCCGAGCGAGAGCGCCATCGCGAGGCCGTAGAGCCGCCGGTTGTCGATGCCCATCAGCTCGGCCGTCTCCTGGTCGTCGGAGGTGGCGCGGAAGGCGCGGCCCACCGACAGGCGGCCGATGAGGAGCTGCAGGCCGACCAGCATCAGCATCGCGACGCCCAGCGTGAGGAACGGGAACCAGCCGATGGCGAGCCCGCCCCCGAGCGAGAGGCTCGCGGTCTCGATGCCGCCGGGGTTCAGCCGGCGCGAATCGGCCGAGAAGATCTCGAGCAGCGCGTTCTGGATGATGATGGAGAGCCCGAACGTCACCAGGATCGGCGGCAGGATGCCGCGGCCGAGCAGGCGGTTGAGCACCAGCGTCTGCAGCGCGTAGCCGAGCGCGGCCATGAGGGGCGCTACCAGGAGCAGCGCGAGGAACGGGTTGAGCCCCGCCGTCTCCACCACCACGACCGCGAGGAACGCGGCCAGGATGCTGAAATCGCCGTGGGCCAGGTTGACGATGCGCATCACCCCGAAGATGAGCGAGAGCCCGGTGGCGAAGAGCGCGTAGAGGCCGCCGAGGAGGAGGCCCTGGAGGATGGTGTCCACCCACCCCATCGTCACGCCCCGAAGTACGCGGCGGCGATCCGCGCGCGGGTCAGGTCGGCGGGCCGGCCCTCGAGCGAGACCGCGCCCTTGCGCAGGCAGTAGACGCGCTGGGCCAGCGGCAGGATCTGGCTCACGTTCTGGTCCACCACCAGCGTGGTGATGCCCTCGGCGGCGATCACGCGCAGGACCCGGTAGAGACCCTGGATCACGAGCGGGGCCAGGCCGAGCGAGATCTCGTCCACCAGCAGGAGGCGCGGGTTGGCCATGAGCCCGCGGCCGATCGCCAGCATCTGCTGCTCGCCCCCCGAGAGGTTCGTGCCCGGCTGGCGGCGGCGCTCGGCCAGCACCGGGAACAGCTCGAAGATGCGCGCGAGCGTCCAGGGGCCCGGCCGGCCGCGGTACGCCCCGATCAGGAGATTCTCCTCGACGGTCAGGCTGGGAAAGATCCGGCGCCCCTCGGGCACGAGCACGATGCCGCGATCCACCAGCTCGTGCGCGGGCCGCCCGCCGACCGGCGCACCGTCGAAGCGGACGGCGGAGGCGGGCACCGGCAGCGCGCCCGCGATCGTGCGGAGCACCGTGGTCTTGCCGGCGCCGTTGGCGCCGATGACCGCCACCGTCTCGCCTTCCCCGGCTTCGAGCGAGACGTCGAAGAGGGCCTGGAAGCTACCGTAGAAGGCGCTCAGGCCGCGGACGCTCAGCAGGGTCACTGCACGTCGATCCCCAGGTAGACCCGCTGCACCTCCGCGCTGGCCATCACCTCGTCGGGCGCGCCGTCCATCAGCATCCGGCCGGCGCTGATGACCGCGAGCCGGCTCACCACCGCCCGCAGCGCGTGCACGATGTGCTCGATCCAGATGATGGCCACCCCCGCGCCGTGCACCCGGCGGATCACCTCGACCAGCTCGTGCACCTCGGGCTCGCCGAGCCCGCCCGCGATCTCGTCGAGCAGCAGCACCCGGGGCCCGGTGGCCAGCGCGCGCGCCAGCTCCAGGCGCTTGCGCTCGAGCAGGGTCAGCGTCCCCGCGCGGGTATTGGCCTTGGCGGCCAGTCCCGCGAGCTCGAGCGCCTCCATGGACGGCCCATGGGCGAGGCGCTCCGACGCGCCGGCGCCGAAGACGCCGCCGACCAGCACGTTCTCGAACACGGTGAGCGCGTCGAACGGATGCGGGATCTGATGGGTGAGCGCGATGCCGGCACGGCACCGCGCGTGGGGCGCGGCGGTCGTGATGTCGCGCCCGGCGAAGACCACCGCCCCGCGCTCGGGGCGCAGGCGCCCGATCATCAGGTTGAGCGCGGTGGTCTTGCCCGCGCCGTTCGGGCCGATGACCCCGAGCGCCTCCCGCTCGCCCACCGCGAGGGTCAGCCCGTCGATGACCCGGAGCGATCCGAACGCCTTGGAGACGTTCTCCAGCGCGAGCAGCGCGGCCATCAGCGGCCGCGATCGGTCACGCCTGGCCGATGGGCCGGAGCTTCCCGGAGACCGGGATGCTGGACGCCGCCTTGTTGCTGACCACCACCACGTCGAACCGGAAGTCCTTGCCGCGCACCCACTGCCCGCCGACGAGCGGGGTCTTGGTGACGTTGGGCACCGGCCCCTTGCCCCAGCTGATCGGGCCCACCACCGTGTTGAGATTGGTGGCCTTGATCGCGGCGACCACCGCGCTCTTGTCGTCCACGGACGCGGCGCGCTTGAGCACGTCCACCGCCACCTCGAACAACGCGTGGGTGAAGCCGAGCGGCTGCGTCCACTGCTTCTTGGTGTCCTTGGTGTAGGCGGCGGCCAGGTCGGCCGCGCTTGCGCCGGTCAGCGAGGACTTGAACGGATGCCGCGGCGTCCACCACACCTCGGTGGACATGCCCGCCCCGAGATCGCCCAGGGCCTCGACCGAGCGCGGGAACAGCAGCGCCTTGCCGACGGACGCGATCTTCGGCTTGAAGCCCTGCTGGGCGGCCTGCTTCCAGAACGTCGTCCAGTCGGGCGGGATCGGCACGCCGGTGACGATCTCCACGTTCTCCTTCTTGAAGGCGGAGATCTGGGCCGAGAAGTCGTCGGAGAGGTTCGGGTACCGCCCCGGGTCCACCAGCTTGTAGCCGGCCTTGGCGAGCGCGGCCGGGAAGCCCCGCTGGGGGTCGCCCCAGGCGTTGCCGTCGCCGTCGTTCGGCCAGAGCGCGCCCACCACCTTGTTGGTCGGCAGCGTGTCCCACATGTCCACGAAGACGCCGATGATGTCCTCGAGGCCCCAGAAGAAGTGGTAGGTGGACTTGAAGCCGGTCTCGGGCTTGCCGCCGCGGCCGAAGAACCACGGCTGCCACGGGCAGACGCTCGAGACGCACGGCGTGCCGTTGGCCTCGCACTGGTCGGACACCGGATTCGTCGTCTCCGGCGTGCTCGACACCAGCATGAGGTCCACCTTGTCCGAGAGGATGAGGCGCGAGGCGACCTCGGCGGCGCGGTTCGGATCGGACTGGCTGTCGCGCACGAGCACGTCCACCGGAACGCTCTTCCCGCGGATCGACAGCCCGTCCCTCACCGCCTGGCGGATGCCGCCGACCACGAAGTTGTCGGTCTCGCCGAAGCCGGCCAGCGGGCCGGTCTGCGGGCTCACGTAGCCGATCTTGAGGGTCCGGGTGCCGCGCTGGGCCGCCGCCCGGCCCGGGTTGATGCCGTGGAGCGCGAGGGCCGCGGCCGAGCCGCCGGCCACCCGCAGGAAATCACGCCGACCACCCCGTCTGATCTCGTCGGACATCGTCGTCCTCCTGCCGCGTGGGGCGGCTAGAACTGCACGGGCGCCGGCGGCATCTTGCCGCTGGCGTAGAGCGCGGGGAGCTCCGGCGAGGCGTTCTCCCACACGAGCAGCATCGAGCGCTTGGGCGAGAAGCCGCGGTGACGGATGTCGGCGGGCATGGCGGCCACGTCGCCCGCCTTCATGGTGACGCGGGCCCGGACCGCGCCGGTGTCGCGGTCCTCCACCTCCCACTGGATCTCGTCGCAGAGCTGCACGAACCACTCCACCCGATCGTTGCCGTGGATGATCGGCAGGATGTACTCCTCGGTGGTCGGGCAGTAGAGGCTGTTCTTGCACACCGACACCACCGAGGGGTTCCACGTCACGTCGGAACGCGAGAGGTAGGCGAAGAGGTTCACCGAGACCACTTCGTCCTCGAAGCCCGGCTCCGCGTGCACCTCGGGCGCGTCCTGCGGCACGTCGGTGAACTGGCGGTTGATCGGGAAGCCGTTGTCGTCGGTGCGGATCGGCTCGTCGCCGGGCGCCCCGAGCATGCGCTTGGCGGTCACCCGGTGCCGCGTGATCGCCTCCTTGTTGCTCCCGTTCTTGGGCCCGAAGGCACTGCCGGTCTCCGCGGGCGAGGCGAACGGATCGAACGTCGCGTTCGTCCAGTCGACCAGGATCGCCTGGAAGAGGCGGCTGATCGCCTCGGTCTTGAAGTTCTCCGAGTAGTCGAGCCCGGCCTGCCGGTACTGGGCGTTGAAGCGGCCCGCGAAGAGATCCACGGTGCCGTAGTGGTTCACGGTCCCGATCACGGTGTCGAAGTTGACGATGCCGTAGAAGAAGCCCCACGCCACGTCGCGCTGGATCGCGCGCAGGAACCCGTCGGCCGGGAGCATGTGGGTGCCGTTGGGCCAGCGGATGTGCACGAAGTACTCGTCGCGGCCGAACGTGAACTTGCCCAGCGCGAAGTCGCGGTAGCCGAACTTATTGGGCTCGATGCTGCCCAGCTCGGGGAGCGTGTCGGTCGTCATGGCGTCGTCCTCCCTCAGGCCTGGGGCCGGGGCGTGGTCTGGCAGATCTGGGCCCAGCGCTCCACCGTGTCGCGGCCGGCCAGCGTCTGCAGGAGAATCACGCTCGGGTGATTGGAGTGGAACTGGTACGCCGCGCCGGCGGGCAACAGCGTCATGTGGCCGCGCCGCGCCCGCACCACGCCCATCTTCTTGCCCTTCGGCGTGCCGGCCAGCGCCACCGAGCCCTGCGTGCCGGCTGCAACAGTTGCGGGATCGTCGAGCTTCAGCAGGCGAACCTCGACCTCGCCGTCCATGACCAGCGCGAACTCGTCGTGCG
>DATFUK010000173.1:0-10435 GCA_035260865.1 Candidatus Methylomirabilota bacterium
CCGTGTCCAGGCGCGAGAACGCGCTCCTGTGCTCGTCGACCGCCGAGCCGGTGTGCGATGCCGCCGGCGCGGCGGGACTTCCGCAAGAGGCCCGCGGACCGATCCGGCTTTCCGGGCTCGCCCTGATCGGGGCCCTGGTGCCCCGTCGTCGTGTCGCGACCCGGCTCGAGTCCTCGCCGACCCGCGGGCCTCCCGGCCGCCTCCTTCCCTCCATCGCGTCCTTCCCGCTCGTCCCGTCCCGCATCGACAACATTCCGCTCGACCCGCCTGACCGCTGGAGCACCGGCCGAGGTCCGCCCGCGCCAGGCCCGAGCCCGACGTCTGTTTCGCGCAGTGCACGCCCCACAACCCGAGCACAGGAGACAGAGCCATGAAGCTGCTCTCGATCGCGATCGCAACCGCCCTGGTGGGAGTCTGCGGCGGCCCGGCCCTGGCCGGCGAGTGCCCGCTGCTACAGGCGCAGATGGAGCGCCAGGTGAACAATCGCTTCGACGCCGGTTCCTATACCGCGCGCGAGAACATGAAGGAGGCTTCCGCCCTTCACGCGTCGGGCAAGCACGCGGAGTCGGTGGCCAAGTACGATGAGGCGGCCAAGGCGGTGGGCGTGACGCTGGAGCACAAGAAGTAGGCGGACGCGTCGTGGCGTTGCGGGCGTGAGCCGGCCGGGCACGCCCGCGGCGCCCCGGGCGGGACTCGGGTTGAGGTACGCTGGGCCCTGCGCCATGGACGAGCCGGAGCCGGTCATTCTGCCGATCGAGGACTCGCTCGATCTCCACACCTTCGCGCCGCGGGACGTCCGCTCGGTGGTGGACGAGTACCTCCGCCAGGCCGCGGCGCGGGGCTTCGAGGAGGTGCGCCTGATCCACGGCAAGGGCACCGGCACCCAGCGGGCCGTCGTGCGGACCGTGCTGGCCGGGCACCCCCACGTGGTGCGCTTCTTCGACGGGCCGCTCGAGCGGGGCGGGTGGGGTGCGACCGTGGTGGTGCTGAAGCGCTAGCCGGCGGCCGGCTAGTCCCGGTCGGCCCGCAAGAGCAGCATCCGGTCGCTGAACGAGACGACGCGGCCCTCCTCGACGGCGAACTCGAAGGCTTCCCGGCACCGGGCGGGCGCGGTCAGCACGAAGCGCTCCAGATCGGTCCGGGCCTCGTCGGTCATGCGCATGCGGCCCGTCCAGTCGTCCCACCGCCGCCGCCGGCTCATCACCGTCTCGTCCATCACGGTGAGGCCGGCCGCGCGCAGGAACGCGGTCCACTCCAGCTGGCGGAACGCGCGCACGTGGCTCGGATCGCGCCGCCGCTCCACCTCGGTGATGAAGGCGGCCGCGTCCGCGTCGTCGTGGCCCAGGATGTCCTGCACCAGGAACGAGCCGCCCGCCCGGAGCACGCGCGCCACCTCGCGCAGCACGGGGAGCAGCGCCGGGAAGTGGTGGGCCGCGATGCGGCAGGTCACGGTCCCGAACGTGCCCGCCCGGAAGGGCAGGGCCTCCGCGTCCGCGCCCAGGAAGCGGATGGGGCCTGCCGCCTGCGCGATGGTGAACTCGCGGGCGGCGCGCAGCATGGGCAGGGTGAGGTCCACCGCGATCACGCTCGAGGTGAAGCCGGAGAACGCCAGCGCGGTGTGGCCGCCGCCGGTGGCGAGGTCCAGCACCCGCTTGGCGCCGCGCGCTCGACCCCAGGCGAGGAGCTGCTCGAGGTCCGGCCCGGCGGCGTGGCCGGTGCTCGCCACGTAGGCCGCGGCGCTCGGCCCGAACTGCGCCCGCACCTGGGCTTTCTGCTCCTCGCTCACGCGGGACGGCGGCTCAGGACGACTTGCGCTGGGACAGCTGACGCACCAGAAACTCCGAGTCGAGCGGCGTCAGATCGAAGCGCCGGCCCGCCTCGTCGATCAGCTTCGTGCGATCGGCCTGGGGGTTGTCGTGGAGCTGATCGTCGATCCACTTCACGGCCTGCTTGATGGGGGCCTCGCCGGCGCTCATGGTGCGCTCCTCTCACAGATCGCGGACCACGCGGCGTGCGCGGTCCACGTTCCGGCGGAAGATGTCGAAGGAGTTCTCCATCGCGGGTTTGCGGCCCTGCCCGCGGTCGAGCGTGAAGCACGAGAAGGTGATGTCGTGGGCCAGGGGGAAGTCGCGGTAGAGCTGGCCGGCCACCTTCTGCGGGTTCTCCGAGCGGGTGATCTCGAAGTCCTCGAGGGCGCGCAGCGGGGGCATGCGCTCGCCGTGCTTGGTGCGCACCCACTTCATGGTGCCGCCCAGCAGGTAGGACAGGAACAGACAGTCCACCAGCATGGACTCGGTCCAGGGGATCGCCTTCTGGTACCCCGCCACGAAGCGGGCCCCGGTGGAGAGCAGGAAGTTCTTGGCGGTGTCGGGCGTGACGAAGTCGCAGGCGCCGAAGATGTACCCGGTGCCCGTGCTCGGCCGGCAGTGGTCCACCAGGGTCTCGAGCCGGATCACCTTGTCGCCGATGCCGACCAGCTTGCGCCGCTGGCCGTGCGAGGCGATATAGCAGACCTGGAAGGACCGGCGGCGTCGCCGGACTTCCTCGAGGAGCAGGCCCAGGTCGTAGCTCGAGTAGAAGCGACGGTAGACCAGGTTGACCCGGATGCCCTCCCAGGCCAGCGACTGCTTGATGGCTTTGAGATAGGGGAGCACTGAAGGCTCGTCGTCCAGCAGACGGCCCTTCTTGTTCCACATCGACTCCAGCACCACCACACCCGGCATCGGTCAGCCCTCGATGAGCGGTCGGTCTCCGGCCCTGTCGCACCCCGATGGGAGTCCCAGGGACCCTGGGGGCGCCATGATATCACTGCTCCGCCTCGTTGGGATTGGATGACCTTGGAATCATCCAATTGGATGTTTACAGGGATCTAAACAATCACATAATGGACCATGCTAGGGCCATGAGAATTCAACTGGACCGGGGGAACGGGGGAGCGGGCCGGACGTCACTGTCCCGCCAGATCCAGCTCCACTTCGAGCGGCTGATCAGCCAGGGGCTGCTCGCGGCGGGGATGAAGCTGCCGGCCAGCCGTGAGCTGGCCCGGGAGCTCGGGGTCAACCGAACGACCGTGGCGCTGGCCTACGACGAGCTGGTGGCCGGCGGCTGGGCGCGGGCCCACGTGGGGCAGGGCACGTTCGTCGCCGATCGCGTACCCGCCACCGCCAGCATCTCCCGGCCGGCGGCGCCGCGGCTCGACTGGACCCCATTCCTCTCCAAGGGCGCCCAGGTCATCGCGGCGGACACCCGTCGGCGCCGCGGCTACAGCCAGGTGCCGCAGCCCGGGCCGGGCGCCATCTCGTTCGCGGGTGGAATGCCCGACAGCGGGCTCTTCCCCACCGACGCGTTCCGGCGCGTGCTCAACCGGGTCATTCGCGAGGAGGGACGGGAGCTCCTCCAGTACTACCCGGGGCGCGGCTATCCGCCGCTCCGGGAGTTCCTGGCCGGCTACCTGTTGCGCTTCGGGCTCGAGGTGCGCCCCGAGGAGATCCTGATCGTCAACGGCTCGCAGCAGGGTTTCGATCTCGTCGCGCGGACGCTGCTCGATCCGGGCGACTTCGTGGCGATCGAGGAGCCGTCGTATCCTCGCGCCATGCAGGTCTTCCGCGCGTTCGGGGCCCAGCTCCTGCCGGTGCCCATGCGGGAGGGCGGCCTCGATCCCGAGCATCTCGACCGGCTGCTCGAGCGGCAGTCGCCGAAGCTGCTCTACTGCCAGCCCAGCGCCCACAATCCCACCGGGCTCACGATGCGCCCCGACGCGCGCAAGCGGTTGCTCGAGGTGGCGACGCGCCACCGGCTGCCCATCATGGAGGATGGCTTCGACGGCAGCCTGTTCTTCGGTCCCCAGCCACCCGCCCCGCTCAAGGCACTCGACGTGTCGGGGCTCGTCATCTACATCGGGACGTTCTCCAAGATCCTGTTCCCCGGGTTGCGCCTCGGCTGGATCGTGGCCGCTCCGGAGCTGATCGATCGGCTGGAGGTCGCCAAGGACCTGGCGGACATCCACACGAGCCCGCTCATCCAGGCCGCGGTCTACCACTTCTGCCGCCAGCGGCTGCTCGACCGCCACCAGACGCGGGTTCTGCGCGAGTACGGGCGGCGCCGCGCCGCGCTGCTCGGCGCGCTCGCCAAGCGCATGCCCGCCGGCGTGACGTGGACCGAGAACGAGGGCGGCTTCTCGCTGCTGCTGACGCTGCCCGCGGGGCTGGACGCCGCGCCGCTCCTGGAGCGAGCCGCGTCCCGCGGGGTGATCTTCACGCCCGGGAACGCGTTCTACGTGGATGGGGGCGGCGAGCGGACGCTGCGCCTGTCCTTCTCGGCACTGCCGCTGGCCCAGATCGACGAGGGGATCAAGCGCCTCGCCGAGATCATCCGTGACGTGCAGCGCCAGCCGGAGCCGGTCGGCCTCGTCGCCGCCCCGGCGGTGCCGCTGGTCTAGGGGGACCCCGTGGACTTCCGTACGCTCGCGGCCCGCGGAGGGCGGGATGTACCCTCGGCCAGCCGGCCCCTGACGCCGCCCATCTACCAGACCAACGTGTACGTGTTCGAGGACATGGACACGGTCGAGTCGGTCTGGGAGAGCAAGAAGCCCGGCTTCGTCTACGGCCGCTACGGCACCGGCAACCACGCCATGCTCGAGGACCTGGTGGCGGCGCTGGAAGGCGCGGAGGCGGCGGTGGCGTGCGCCTCCGGCATGGGCGCCACCACCGCGCTGCTGTTCGGGCTGTTCGCGGCCGGCGACCACCTGGTCTCCGCGCGCGATCTCTACGGCTCCACCGCGGCGTTCCTCGGCGACGAGGGGCGCCGGCTCGGCATCGAGACCGACTTCGTGGACGCGACCGATGCCGGCGCGATCGTGAAGGCGCTGCGGCCGACCACCCGCGCGGTCTTCGTGGAGGCGATCTCGAACCCGCTGCTGCGGCTGGTGGACGTCCCCGCGCTCGCGCCCGAGCTGGCGCGCCGCGGGGTCGACCTGATCGTGGACGCGTCCATGGCGTCGCCCGCGGTCTTCCGCCCGCTCGAGCACGGCGCGACGATGGTGATGCACAGCCTGACCAAGTTCATCTCCGGCCACGGCGACGTGACCGGCGGGCTCGTGGCCGGCCGGGCCGAGCCGATGGCCCGCATCCGCAACGCGATGATCCGCGCGGGCACCAACCTGGGCCCGTTCGACGCGTGGCTCGCGACCCGCGGGGCCCGTACCCTCGCGGTGCGCATGGAGCGGCAGAGCGCCACCGCGCTGGCCCTGGCCCAGGGGCTCGAGCGCCTGCCCGCGGTGTCGCGCGTGTACTACCCGGGCCTGGCCTCGCACCCGCAGCACGCCCTCGCCGCGCGCCTGATGCCGACGCTCTCCGGGGCCATGGTCTCCTTCGACCTGCGGGGCGGCGCGCCGGCGGTGGAGCGCTTCATGGCTCGGGCGCGTCTGCTCGAGTTCGCCCCCAGCTTCGGCGACGTGGCCACCACGTGGACCTATCCGGCCCGCACGTCGCACCGGCGCGTCTCCGACGAGGAGAAGGCCGCGATGGGGATCGGAACCGGGCTCGTCCGGGTGTCGGTCGGACTCGAGGATGGGGCGGAGCTGATGGCCGATCTCGAGGGAGCCGTCTCGTGAGCGCGGTGGAAGAGCAGCTGGACGCGTCGGTGGTGAGACCGGTCACCCTGGAGGGCCGATGGGTCCGGCTCGAGCCGCTCACCAGGGCGCACGCGGCGGGCGTGCTCGCCGCCGCGTCGGGCGCGCGGGACACCTACGGGTTCACCCTGGTGCCCGGGACCGAAGCCGAGACCGCCGCCTACATCGACGGCGCGCTGGCCGAGCAGGCGACGGGGCGCACGCTCCCGTTCGCCACGGTGGACCGGGCGCGGGACGTGGTTGTCGGCTGCACGCGTCTCTTCAACATCGAGTTCTGGCCGTGGCCGTCCGGCGACGCCAACCAGCGCGGGGCCGAGCGGCCCGACGTCGCGGAGATCGGCTGGACGTGGCTGGCCGCTGCCGCCCAGCGAACTCCGATCAACACCGAAGCGAAGCTGTTGATGCTGGCCCACGCGTTCGACCACTGGCGGGTCCATCGCGTGAGCTTCATGACCGACGCGCGCAACCAGCGCTCTCGGAACGCGATCATGCGACTGGGCGCCCGGTTCGACGGCGTCCTGCGGGCGGCCCGGCCTGCGAGCGACGGGACCATCCGCGACACCGCGGCATTCTCCATCCTGGAAGCGGAATGGCCGGCGGTCAGGGCCAATCTCGAAGCGCGACTCGAGCAGTGACCACAGCACGAAAAGGAGACGAGGACATGGAAAGCGGTACGCCGAGACTGAAGGTGGGGCTGGCCGAGATGCTGAAGGGGGGCGTCATCATGGACGTCACCAACGCCGAGCAGGCCAAGATCGCCGAGGACGCGGGAGCCACCGCGGTGATGGCGCTCGAGCGCGTGCCGTCGGACATCCGGAAGGAAGGCGGGGTGGCCCGCATGTCGCCGGTCACCAAGATCAAGGAGATCCAGAAGGCGGTCACGATCCCGGTGATGGCCAAGTGCCGCATCGGCCACTTCGTGGAGGCCCAGATCCTCGAGTCCCTCGGCGTGGACTTCATCGACGAGTCCGAGGTGCTGACCCCGGCCGACGAGCACTTCCACGTGGACAAGTTCGCGTTCAAGGTGCCCTTCGTCTGCGGATCGCGCGACCTGGGCGAGTGCCTGCGCCGGATCGGCGAGGGCGCGGCCATGATGCGGACCAAGGGCGAGGCCGGCTCCGGCAACATCGTGGAGGCGGTGCGCCACATGCGCGCGGTGATCTCCGGCATCCGCCGTCTCACCATGCTGGGCCCCGAGGAGCTGATGACCGAGGCCAAGAACCTGGGCGCGCCCTACGACCTGGTGCGCTGGGTGGCCAAGAGCGGGCACCTGCCGGTGCCGAACTTCTCGGCGGGCGGCATCGCGACCCCGGCCGACGCGGCACTCATGATGCAGCTCGGCGCCGAGGCGGTCTTCGTGGGCTCCGGCATCTTCAAGTCGTCCGACCCGGCGGTGCGGGCCAAGGCCATCGTGCAGGCCACCACGCACTACAAGGATCCCGACGTGCTGGCCAAGGTTTCCGAAGGGCTCGGCGACGCGATGCCCGGTATCGAGACGTCCAAGCTCAAGGAGTCAGAGCTGCTGCAGACCAGAGGCTGGTAGTGGCCGAGACCTCCGCCAATCTCCACGCACTCCCGCCGAACCTGCCGGCTCCGGCGGACGACGGCGCCTGCGACCATCTTCCCGGGTCGCCGGTGCCGCCCGTTCGCCTCGCGTCGACCGGGGGCCGGATGGTGGACCTGGCGGAGGTCGCGGCGCGGCCCACCGTGTTCTTCTTCTACCCGCGTACCGGCGAGCCAGGCAAGGCGGCCGGCCCGGAATGGGACGCGATTCCGGGCGCTCGCGGCTGTACCCCCCAGAGCTGCGGGTTCCGCGATCTCCATCGCGAGTTCACGAAGCTGGGGGTCGCGGTCTTCGGCGTCAGCACGCAGGAGACCGCCTACCAGGGCGAGTTCGTCGAGCGCAACCACGTGCCCTTCGAGCTCCTGAGCGATCGCGATCTGCTGCTCACCCGGGCGCTTCGCCTGCCGACCTTCGAGTACCCGGTGGAGCGAGGCGGCCCGGCGACGCTGATCAAGCGCATGGCGTGGTACGTCGAGTGGGGGCGGATCGAGAGGATCTGGTACCCGGTCTTTCCGCCGGACCGGAACGCGGAGACGGTGCTCGGGTGGCTCCACGAGCGCCCGCGTGTGCTCGAGACTGGGCGAGGAGAGGTCAAGCTCGCGTGAAGATCGGGATCCTGGCCCTGCAGGGGGATTTCAGCCTCCACCGGAAGGCGCTCGACCGGATCGGCGTGGAGTCCACCGAAGTGCGCCTACCCCGCCAGCTCGACGACGTGGCGGGACTGATCATGCCGGGGGGCGAGAGCACCACGCTGCTGAAGCTCATGGACGCCTGGGAGTTCGTACCCGCGCTCGAGAAGTTCCACGCGGCCGGGCGGCCCATCTTCGGGACCTGCGCGGGGATGATCCTGCTCGCCCGTGAGGTGCTGAGCCCCGCCCAGTTCTCCCTGGGCTTCATCGATCTCACGGTCGAGCGCAATGCCTACGGCCGCCAGAAGGAATCGTTCGAGGCCGTGGGGTCGGGGGACCTTGGCGCGGGGCCGCACCCGCTCAAGATGGTCTTCATCCGGGCGCCCCGGATCCGCCGCCTGGGTCCCGCGGTCACGCCCCTGGCCGAGCATCGGGAAGAATGCGTGATGGCCCGGCAGGGGAGCGTGGTCGTGGCCGCCTTCCACCCCGAGCTCACCGACGAGCCCACGGTCCACGAGTACTTCGCCGGGATGGTCCGCGCCGCCGGCTAGGCGTCCTCCGCGTCCAGCAGCTCCACCGGGTCGCCCACCGCGATCCGCCCCCCGCCGAGGACCGCGCAATCGAGCGCCATCCGGCCGCCGAACTCGGAGGCGATGCGCCGGAGCACCGAGAGATCCTGCTCCTGGGTGTCCGGATCGTAGGTGGTCATGACGCACCGCGAGCGCAGCTTGACGACGGACGTGATCACGGCCCCGACCCGCAACCGGTGCCCCGGCCAGCCTCGCTCCGCCAGCCCGTCCACTCCGCCGACGACGATGTTGGGGCGCAGTCGACGATGGTCCACGCCGAGCTGCTCGAAGGCACCGTCCGTGCCGATCAACAGGGGCAGCACGTCGAACCGCTCGGGGCCGTCGTAGCGAACCAGGCGCGCCTGGGGCCCGGCCGCGGCGCGGACAGCGTCCGCGACCTCGCGGCCCTTCCACGGTCTGCCGTTGACCAGGGGCTCGCCGTCGGGCCCCACGGTGGACCTCAGCCCGAGCAGGCGGGGATGGGTCCGCGAGGTGATGATCCGGTCGCCCGGTCCCGCGACGAGCACCATGCGATCGCCGGCGATCCCCGTCTCCGTGACCTCCGCGCTCTCGATCCGCTCGCCAGCCATCGACTTTACCGGGTAGCGCCACAGCTCCTGAATCCGCATCGCGGTCCCTCCTCTTGTGCTAACCTCTTCGAGTAGAAAAACAGGTTAATCGATTCTCATCTGAATAGATGGCTGATTACTACGTATGAGCAATAGGTTATGGCTATAGTCCGAAGGGAAGTTGTCAAGGTTGGCGGCGACCTCGCGGTCGAGTTCGCCAACACCGTCCACGCGCCGGGCGACCCGGCCGGGTCGCTGCATTCCTGGAGCGATCTCGTCGATTTCCTCGAGCTACGCGGAGGGGTGTCGCCCGCCGATGGGACCGCGCTACGGGCGATGGGCGCCACCGACGCGCGTCGGTGCGCCTCGACGTTCGCCGAGGCCATCCGGCTTCGGGAGACGATCAGAGCCATGCTCGATGCCATGGCGCGCAAGGGGTCGCTTCGCGCGGGGTGGGTCGCCGAGGTCAACCAGGCCCTCGCGTCCGGGGCTGGGGCCTCCCGGCTGGTTCGGCAGGACAGCGGGTGGCGCCTGGGCCTCGCGCCGGGGCCCGCGGGTCCGCTCCGCGTCCTCGCGCCGATCGCCGGCGCCGTCGCCGATCTGGCCGCGTCGGGCCGGAGCGTCGAGATCCACAAGTGCGCCAATCCACGCTGCCTTCTCTATTTCCGGGACCGGTCGCGGACCCGTCGCCGGCGCTGGTGCTCGATGGCCGTCTGCGGCAACCGGATGAAGGTGGCCGCCCACGCCCGTCGTCACGGCCGCCACCGTCCGGCCTAGCCTGCTTTGCCCTTGACAGGCCCCGGGGCCGGAGGGCAAGGTATGGTCCGACCAGCCGACCAGCGGCTAACCGGACGCGCGTTTCGAGGAGGAAGGGCATGGCTCACTTCACCTGCGAGGTCGTCTACCGCGGCATCTTCCAGAAGAATCTAGCGGCCAGGATCTGCCGCGGCATCGTGCTCTCCGCACGCAAGGCGGGCCGGTGGGGGATCGCGTTCGGGCGCTACGGGGACAGCCCCCAGCGCAACGGGATCCCCGCCAAGGACTTCGCGATCGTGGCGGACACGCAGGAAGAGCTCGAGCAGAACATGGCCCGCTACGAGCCCAAGGAAGTCGACGTCACGATCTGCGTGGACGACACGCTCTCCAAGGGCGTCGAGTCCTGGGCCTGGTACGGGCTGCAGCCGCTCAACCGGCTGACCGTCTCCGGCGGCACCCTGCTCATGACCTCGCTCCAGAGCCCGGCCGAGCTCCTGAAGGACATGCACAAGAAGGACGCCCCGTACAACCTGGCCCTCATCCGGGCCAAGGCGTCCTTCTCCGGGCTCTGGGTGTACAAGGAAGACCACACCGAGGCCCGCATCCTGGGCGCGCTGGCGCGGATCCAGCCCGAGTTCCTATCGCTGGACGCGGTCTGCCAGGCCATCAAGGAAGCCGAGTGGGGTTCCGACCTCAAGGTGGCCTCGGCTCGCAAGGCC
>DATFUK010000174.1:0-5912 GCA_035260865.1 Candidatus Methylomirabilota bacterium
CACCGCCGTTCCTATCGGTGGCCGCTGGTGGAGACCGCGGCGTGCCTGTGGCTGGAGCGCGGCGCGGGCGCGATCTCGTTCGAGTCCGCGCGGGCGCGCGGGCGGGCGGCCGGGGCCGCCGGGCCGGGCGAACGCTTCGCGGCGGGCCCGCTGGTCGAGCTGCGCGAGTGGCGCGCGCGGGCGACGGGAGGACCGGTCGAGCTGTCGGGGTGCTGGCGGGGCGAGCAGGCGCGGCTCCAGTGGAGCCCGGAGAATTCCCACGCGCGCGGCAGCGCGGCGTGAAACGGAGGTCGTGTCGATGACGCAGAAGGAAGTGCTGGACGAGCTGAAAGGGCTCGTCGTCGAGCGGCTCAAGTTCGATCCGCGCCGGGCGGCCGAGATGACGCTCGAGACGACGCTGCCCAAGGGCGTCGACGGCTCGCTGGGCCTGGACTCGCTCGACTTCATCGAGCTGTCGGTCGCCATCGAGGAGCGCTTCGGGATCGTGATCGACGAGGCCCACGACCTCACCGACGAGTTTCTCTCCCTGGATTCCCTGTCCCGGTTCATCCTGGCCAAGAACGGCCAGGCCTGAGGGCGCGAGGCCCAGCCCGGGCGATGAGCGCGCCATGAGCCGGTCGGCGGCCCGTGACGGCCGGCCCGACGTCGTGGTCAGCGGTCTCGGGATCGTCAGTCCCTACGGGGCCGGGGTGAAGAGTTTCTGGAGCGGGCTCGCCGCCGGCGCCTGCACGATCAAGCCCATCACGGTCATCGAGACCGAGGGCTTTCGCTCGCGCATCGCCGCCGAGATTCCCGCCGAGGTGATCGGCACGCTCGGCTCCTCGCGCCGCCGCTCGCGCGCGGACCGGATCGCGCTCGCGGCCGCGGGCGAGGCCCTGGCCGACGCGGGCCTGGAGGGCGCCGCCCGCACGGAGGCCGCGCTCCTGATCGGCGCGGTCGGGGGCGGCATGCTCGAGGGCGAGGACTGGTACTGGGAGATCGCGCGCGGCCGCCCCTCGTCGGGGATGGGCGCGCTGCGCTCGATCCTGCCGTTCTCGCACGCGGAGACCCTCGGCTGGCGCCTGGGCCTCACCGGCCCGAAGGAGACGGTGGTCATGGCCTGCGCGTCCGGCGCGGCCTCGATCGCGCTCGGGGCCGATCTCATCCGCGCGGGCGTGACCCCGACCGCGCTGGTGGGCGGCGTGGATGCCCTGACCCACATCTGCTTCATGGGCTTCAACGCGCTCAAGCTGCTCGACCCCACCCCGTGCCGCCCCTTCGACCGTGACCGGCGCGGCATGTCGATCGGGGAGGCCGCCGCCTTCCTGGTCATCGAGGACGCGGCGCACTGCCGGGCGCGGGGCGGGCGCGTCCACGCGCGCCTCGCCGGCTACGGCATGACCACGGACGCGCACCACGTGACCGCGCCGCATCCCGAGGGCGAGGGGATGATCCACGCGATGCAGGGAGCGCTCGACGCGGCCGGGCTGGCCGCGCGCGAGGTCGGTTACGTCAACGCTCACGGCACCGGCACCCCGCAGAACGACCGCGCGGAGGCGCTCGCCCTCCGGCGCGTCTTCGGGGAAGGCGGCGTGCTGGTCAGCTCCACCAAGTCGCTGGTCGGCCACACGATGGCCGCGGCGGGCAGCGTGGAGGCGGTCGCCACGATCCTCGCCCTCCAGCACGGGCTGCTGCCGCCGACCGCGAATCTCGAGCACGTGGACCCCGAGGTGCCCTTCGACTGCCTGCCGGTCGTGGCGCGCGCGGCCGACGTCAGCGCTGGGCTGTCGAACTCGTTCGGCTTCGGCGGCCAGAACGTAAGCCTCATCTTCCAGAGGCCCGAGATGGGCGAGATGCGGCCGGAGGCGAGCCGGCCGTGGCCGGGCGAGGTGCCGCCGAAGGCGAGCCGAGCGGATACGAAAGAGAAGTCCCGGTGATCGCGGGGCGCCGCGTCGTCGTCACCGGGATCGGGACGGTCAACGCCTCTACCGCGGGCGGGCGGGACGCCCTCGCGGGCGCCCTGGCCCTCGGCCGCTCCACGATCGCCCCGGTGCGCGCGTTCGACACCGCGGCGATGTCGAGCCGCCTCGCCGCCGAGGTGGACGAGGCGACGCTCGCGTCGCTCGTGGATCGGGACGCGGCCCGCCGGCTCTCGCGCATCTGCCGGCTCGCGCTCGGGGCCTGCCTCCTCGCGGTGCGCGACGCAGAGGTGGCGGGCGGGCCCGGGCTCGGCATCGTGGTGGGCACCGAGCACGGTGACTTCACCTCGAGCCGCGATTTCGCCCACGGCTTCCTGCGCCGGGGCCCCGCCGGCCTCTCCCCGATGATCTTCCCCAACACCGTGATGAATACGATGGCCTCCATCGCGGCCATCGCGATCGGGGCGAAGGCCCCGTCCATCACCGTGAACCAGGCCACGCTCGCCGGCGATCTCGCGGTGGCGCGCGGGGCGCGCCTGGTCGCGGACGGGCGCGCGGAGGCGGTGGTGGCGGGCGGGGTGGACGAGCTGTTCTCCGACGTGTACGAGCGCCTGGCCCAGATGGGCGCGCTCTCCCCGATGGGCGGGCGCGGCCCCGAGGGCTGCCGGCCCTACGCGGCCGATCACAACGGGACGGTCCTGGGCGAGGGCGCCACGTTCCTGGTGCTCGAGGAGCGCGAGGCGGCGCGGGCGCGCGGTGCGAGGATCATCGCCGAGATCACCGCGACCGCCTGGGGCAACGTGCCGGTCGCGCCCCACACCGGGCACGCGGGGTGCGCGGATCCCGGCTCGCCGGTGGCGCGTCTGATCCGCGGGCGCGGGGCCACCGGCGTCGCACGCTGCTACGGCGCCGGCAACGGCGACCCCGCGGTGGACGACTGGGAGCGCGCGCTGCTGGGCCGCGACCTGGCCGCGCCCGCCGATCTCGTCCCGCCGATCTCCCTGGCCCCGCTCTTCGGCCAGCACGGCGGCCTCGGGGCGCTGCGCGTGGGCGCGGCCGCGCTGGACGCGGCGCGCGGCACGTCCGCGGTACTCGTGCACGGCATCGCGCGCGGCGGCTGCCGCATCGCGCTGGTGGTGGAGCCCGCCGCGTGAATCCGGCCAGCGACCACCTGATCGTCATCCCGGTATTCAACGAGGCGGCCACGATCGGCGACATCGTGGAGCGCGCCCGCCTGCACGGGCCGGTGCTGGTGGTGGACGACGGCTCCACCGACCGGAGCGCGGCTCTCGCGGCCGCCGCGGGCGCCGAGGTCGTCTCGCTCGGCCGGCGCCGGGGCAAGGGCGCGGCCCTGCGGTACGCGTTCGCGGCGGCGCTCGAGCGCCGGGCCGAGTGGGTGGTGACGCTCGACGGCGACGGACAGCACGATCCCGACGACATCCCGCGTCTGCTCAAGGCGGCGGTGGAGGAGCCCGGGGCCCTCGTCATCGGCGGGCGCCTGGGCCGCCTCGCCGACGCACCCGCCCGGGTGATGCCCGCGGGACGTCTCGCGGCCCTGCGGGTGGCCGGGTTCTTCATCGACTGGCTGGGTGGCGTGCCGGTGGCCGACACCCAGTCCGGGTTCCGCGTGTACCCGGCGCCCCTCCTCGCCGCGGTGATCCCGCGTCACGGCGGGTTCGTGCTGGAGAGCGAGATGCTGCTGCGCGCCGCCGCCCTCGGGTGCCGGATCCTCGAGATTCCCATCACTCCGATCCACTTCGAGGACCGGCGCAGCCGTTTCCGCCCCGGGCGCGACGGCCTCGCGGTCGGGACCTTCCTGGCCGGCCGCATCGTGACGCGCTGGGCGCGCGAGGCCGCCGCGACCACGCTCTACGTGGTCGGGATCTTCAGTCCGGCGCGCCTCCGGGCGCGGCACCGGGAGATGTACGCGTTCGCGGCCTCCCAGCGCTCCAACCCGCCCGGCTGGGCGCTGGCCATCGGCACGTTCATCGCGGATCGCGCGATCCGGACGGTCGAGGACGGCTGGCGCTCTCCCCATGCGCGCGGCCTGCGCCTGGCCGCGGTGGCCACCGCCGCGACCCCGCTCATGCTCGCGCTCGCGCTGAGCCGGAGCGCGGTCGCCGCCTTCGGGATCGACTGGCTCAGCCCGATGGTCCGGCGGCTCTATCGCCAGGAGGAGCTGGGCGCTACGCTCGAGGCCCCCGCGCCCCGGACCGCCGCGGCGGGGCTTGCGGCCGACTACGACGTGCTGGTGGTGGGCGGCGGTCCGGGCGGGTCCAGCGCCGCGACCTTCCTGTCGCGCGGCGGCCTCACGGTGGCGATGGTCGAGCGTGAGGTATTCCCGCGCTTCCACGTCGGCGAGTCGCTCCTGCCGTGCAACGTGCCGGTCCTGGAGCGGATCGGCGTTCTCGACGAGGTGAAGGCGCACGGCTTCATCCCGAAGTACGGGGCCTACTTTCACGATCAGGACATGGACCTGGGGCATCACTTCCTGTTTCGCGAGGGCAAGCCGTGGCCCTCTCACGCCTTCGAGGTCCAGCGCGGGGAGTTCGACAAGATCCTGCTCGACCACGCGGCCCGCCAGCCGAGCGTGACCCTGCTCCAGCCCGCCCGCGTGGATCGGGTGGCCTTCGACGCCGACGGGGTGACCGCGCAGGTCACCGACGCCTCCGGCTCCCGCGAGCTCCGCGCGCGCTTCCTGGTGGACGCGAGCGGCCGCGACTCCTTCCTGGCCTCTCGCCACGGCCAGCGCCGCCCCATCCCGGGGCTCGGCAAGGTCGCGCTCTTCGCCCACTTCGGCGGCGGGCGCCGCTGGCCAGGGCTCGAGAAGGGCAATATCCGCATCCTGATCTTCCCGGCGGGCTGGTTCTGGTACATCCCCTTCCACGACGGGACGACCAGCGTGGGCTGCGTGCTCCACGCGCGCACCGTGCGCGGGCGCGAGGGGAACCTGGAGCAGCTCTACGACTCGCTGGTCCCGCAGTGCCGCGCGCTCCAGGAGGCGCTCGAGGGCGCCCCTCGCATCACCAAGGTGCACAGCGCGTCCAACTTCTCGTACCGGACCGATCCCGCCATCGGCGACCGCTTCGTGTGCGTGGGCGACGCCCTCGCCTTCGTCGACCCGATCTTCTCGTCCGGGGTCTACGTCTCCACCCAGTCGGCCGAGATGGCCTCGGTGGAGATCCTGCGGGCGTTCCGGGACAACCGCTTCGAGGAGCGCCGCTTCCGCGGCTACCAGCGGCGGGTCCGCAGCGGGGTCGGCTCCTTCCAGCGCTTCATCCGGAACTTCTACGATCCCTCGTTCATCGAGATCTTCCTCAAGCCGCGCGAGATCGTGGGCATGGTGGACGCGGTCATCGCGGTGCTGGCGGGGGGCGCCTTCGTGCGCCGCTCGCTCAAGCTGAAGCTGGGCCTCCAGGTGTTCTTCATGATCGTCGGGATCAACCGCTTCGTCCGCCGCCGCCGGGGCCTGACCACGGAATCCCGCCTCGAATGGTAGCGATCCGCCGGCTCCTCCCGCGGGGCTACCTCTTCACGGTGCTGGGCATCGCGGTCGGCGTGGCCGGGCTGGTCGCGCTGGGCGCGATGGCGGAGCGCATCACCCGCTTCATCGACGGCGGCGATCGCTTCGTGCTGGGCCAGATCTCGGTGGCCGGCGAGGGCATGGGCATGGGCACCGGCTTCACCGCGGGTGGCCTGCTGCGCGCGAGCAAGATCGAGCAGATCGCGCGGGTCCCCGCGGTGGCCGCGGTGCAGGGGCAGGTGATGCTGCCGCTCAACCCCACCACGTCGCAGTTCCTGACCCTGACCCAGGAGCTGATCCTGGGCGTGGATCCGGCGGTGCGCATGTCCAATCGCGAGTTCCGCGAGCTCCCGGTGCGCGACGGGCGCTTCCTCCGCCCGGGCGATCGCGGGGTGGTGGTGGTCGGCGCCGACTTCGGGGCTTCGCGCCGCCTGCGGGTCGGCGGGTCGCTCGAGCTGGCGAGCGGCCGGACGTTCCAGGTGATCGGTGTG
>DATFUK010000175.1:0-9392 GCA_035260865.1 Candidatus Methylomirabilota bacterium
CATGGTGCTGATCACCGCGGGGGTCACCGGGATCGTCACGTCGGTGACGATGATCGGGCCGCTGCTGGTGGACATCTCACGGGACCTGGAGATCTCGCTGGGCCAGGCGGGCTTGCTGGCCGCGGCGGCCGGCGTGCCGCAAGCACTGTTCTCGCCGTTCTCGGGCTTGCTGTCGGACCGGCTGGGACGCAAGCCGATGATCGTGATGGCCTTCCTCAGCGTGGCGGTGCTGAGCGCGGGGGCCGCGCTGGCCCCGAGCTTCGCGGCGCTCGCGGTGGTTCGCTTCCTGGCCGGGCTGCTCGGCTCGCTCGCGCCCACCAGCCTCATGGCGTCGGTGGGCGATCTCTTCCCGGCCGAGCGGCGCGCGCGCGCCATGGGCTGGTTCAACATGGGCTTCAGCTTCGCGGCCATCGGCGGGGTGCCGGTCATGGGCGCGATCGGCGGCGCGTTCGGCTGGCGCTGGGCCTTCGCGGCGATCGGGCTCGTGATGCTGCTGCTGGCGGCGGCCATCGCGCGCTGGTTCCCGCGCATCGCGCCGATGGCGTCCGGCACGAGCGTGATGGCCACCTACCAGGCGGTCTGGGGCGTGCCGCGACTCCTGAACCTGCTCGGCGCGAATCTCATCGAGCGCTCGCTCTTCGCGATGGTGGTGATCTTCCTCCCCGCCTTCGTCATGCTGAGCTTCCACCTGAGCGCGGTGGGGGTGGCGCCGGTACTGGTGCTGGTCGCGATCGGGGCCATCGCCGGCAACGTGGTCGGCGGCCGGCTCGGGGATCGCTTCAGCAAGCCCGGGATCTTCGTGATCCTCCAGATCGTCAGCGCGGGCCTCGGCCTGGCCCTCTTCGGCGCAGGGTTCTCCTTCGCGCCGGTCGTGACCCTCGCGGTCCTGCTGACCTTCTGCAATTCGGGGAGCCGTCCCGCGTTCCTGGCCTACGCCTCCGAGCTGGCGCCCCGGCAGCGCGGCGCGCTCCTCGGGCTCATCGCGCTCACCAATCAGAGCGGCCTCGTGATCGGCTCCGCGGTGGGCGCCGCCGCCATCGGGAGCGGCGGCTACCGGGGCATGGCCCTGGCCGCGCTGGCCCAGGGTGTGCTCGGGGCCGCGCTGGCGCTGCCGCTGCTCAGGCGGCCCCGCGGCGCAGCCGCCTGAGCGACGGCGCCAGCACCAGCAGGAGTGCCAGGCCCAGGATCACCGCGCTGACCGGGCGGGTCACGAACACGGTCAGGTCGTTGCCGTGCGAGACCATGCTGGTGAGGAAGTACTGCTCGGCCATCGGCCCCAGGATGACGCCCATGACGAGCGGCGGGATCGGCAGGTCGTAGCGCCGCATGAAGAAGCCGAGCACCCCGAAGAGCATCGTCAGCCAGACGTCGGCCATGTCGTTGCGCAGCGCGAAGGCCCCGATGAAGCAGAAGACCACGATCAGGGTGTTCAGGATCGGCGCGGGCACGCGCATCAGGGTGGCGAAGCACATCGCGGCCAGGAACCCGAAGGCCACCATCAGGATATTGGCCAGGATCATCCCGGCGAAGAGCGTGTAGACCTGCTCGGGCTGCTTCGTGAAGAGCAGCGGCCCCGGCTGGATGCCGTGGATGAGGAACGCGCCCATCATCACCGCGGTGGCCGCGCTGCCCGGGATGCCGAGCGTGAGGAGGTGGATCATGGCGCCGCCGGTCGAGCCGTTCACGCTGCTCTCGGAGGCCACGAGCGCGCCCGCGTGACCGCGGCCGAAGAGCTCGGGCGTCTTCGAGAACTGCTTCTCGAGCCCGTACGACACGAATGACGAGACGGTCGCTCCCGCCCCCGCGAGCCCGCCCACCGCGATGCCCACCAGGGTGCCGCGCGCCAGCGGCCCGCGCAGCGGCCAGAGATCCAGAAAGGGCAGCCGGGGCACCGCCTGCCCCCGGCCGCGCGGGACGGCCGCTCCGGGCTGGGCCGTCACGATCTGCTCCAGCACCTCGCCGATGGCGAAGAGGCCGATCAGCACCGTGACGAAGTCCACCCCAGTGGTGAGGAAGGGCACGCCGAAGACGAACCGCTCCACCCCGTACTGGACCTCGGTGCCGACGGTACCCAGGAACATGCCCGCGAAGAGCGAGATCAACGCCGCCGCCATCGACGACTGGCCGAGCACGGACACGCTGGCCAGGCCGAAGATCACCACCGAGAAGAACTCCACGCTCGACAGCGTCAGCGCGAAGCGGGCGAAGGGCGGCGCGAAGAAGGCCAGGAAGAGCGCGCTCACGAGGCCGCCCACCGCGGAGGACATGATGGCGAGCCCGAGCGCGTACTGGGTGCGGCCCTGCTGGCTCAGCTGGTAGCCCTCCCAGGTGGTGGGCACGTTCATGGGATCGCCCGGAATGTTGAACAGGATGCCGGTGATCGAGCCGCCGAAGACGCCGCCGCAGTAGACCCCGATCATCAGCAGCAGCGCGGGGACGATGCCCATCAGGTAGGTGAACGGCAGCACCAGCACGATCGAGTTGAGCATGGTGATGCCGGGCAGCGCGCCGGCCAGGATGCCGATGACCAGACCGAGCGCGATCATGCCGAGGTTCAGCGGCTGGAGCGCGTGCTGGAACCCGATGCCCAGGCCGACCAGGCTCTCGATCACGCGCGGGCGCTCAGAAGATGCCGAGGGCGCGGTAGAGCGCCAGCGTGACGCGCTCGAAGGGGCCAGCGCCCTTCGGGAACGGCAGGTACACGAGCTTGATGAACGTGTAGAGCAGCGTCACGGTGCCCAGCAGCGCGGTGGCCGCGATGCCCGGCACGCCCCGGGCGCCCGCCACCACCATGAAGGCCACGATGAAGGCGGCGGTGGCCAGCGGGAAGCCGAGCTGCGGTGCCGCGATCACGTAGGCCAGGATGCAGGCCATGCCGAGGGCGAGCCGGGCCGCCGATACGCGCGCGAGGATGTCCGGAGACGCCGCATCGCCCGATGCGGCGCGGCGCTCCTCCCGGAGCTTCAGCAGGCAGGCCACCGCCAGGCCGATCAGGACGAGGCGCGGCCAGAAGCCGGGGCCGAGCTGGCCGCGCGGCACCATGGCGTCGAGCGTCCAGGTGGACGCGAAGAGCAGGCCTGCGCCCACCACCGTCGCCAGCAGGGCGGTTACCCGCGCGCGCGAGGCCATGCTACTGGCGGAGGCCGAGCTCCCGGACGAGCCGCTCCAGCGTGGTGACCTCCCCGCCCACCCACTTCGTGAAGTCCGCGGTGCCCTGGTAGGAGTCGGGGCGGAAGTACCACTCCTCCGCGAACTTCTTCCACTCGGGGGTCTCCATCGCCTTGTGGAAGGCGTCCCCCAGGATCTTGACCCGGTCGGGCGGGGTGCCTTTCTTCGCCACCACGCCGCGGAACTGGGGCAGCGTGATGTCGAGCCCCAGCTCCTTGGACGCGGGCACGTCCGGGAAGGCGGGATGCCGCCGCTCCGCGAAGATGATCAGCGGCCGGAGCTGGCCGGCCTTGAGATACTGCAGGACGTCACCCGCCTGCTCGTAGAGCACCTCGGTGTGCCCGCCGAGCGCCGCCGCGTACCGCTCGCCCGGCTTGGGATACGGTACCGTGATCATCTTGTACCCGCGCTTCTCGAGGAACTTCACGGTCACGTCGTCCACCGTGCCGAAGCCGGTGGCGCCCACCCGCAGCTTGCCCGGATTGGCCTCCGCGTGCTTGAACAGCTCCTGGATCGTCTTGAACGGGCTCTCCGCGCGCACGAACAGGAAGGAGTCGGCCACCTGCGTGCGCGTGATCCACTCGAGGTCGTCCACCTTGTAGCGCGCCAGGCCCATCGGCAGCGTCATGAGCGTGTCCTGGATGTAGGTGGCGAGCGTGTAGCCGTCGGGCTTGCCCGAGAGGACCTGGGCGAGCCCGGTATTGCCGGCGGCGCCCGGCACGTTCGAGGCGGGCAGGGCGACGCCGAGCAGTGGCTGGCTCAGGGAGCCGAGCTGCCGCGCCATCGCGTCGGCGCCGCCGCCCGCGCCCCAGGTGACCACGAAGTCGATCGGGCGCGACGGGTACTTCTCCTGCGCGGCCGCCGGCGCGGCCAGGAACCCCAGGGCCAGGGTCACGAGCACGGGGAACGCGATGCGTCTCATTGCATCTCCTATCGCTTGAGGAGCAGGGCCAGGCCGCTGGTCAGGAGCAGGACGCGGATCACGAGCTGGAAGGCGCGCTGCGAGAGCCCGGTCTGGATGCGCCCGCCGACGTAGAGCCCGGCGCCCGCGATGGGGACCGCGGCGAGCAGATACCCGAGGGTCTGGCGCTGGTACAGGCCGGCGGCCACGAACGCGGCGAGCCGCACGCCGCCGTCGATCAGGAAGTTCATCGCGAACGTGGCCCGGAACACGCTCCGGTCGAGCCCGCGCAGGTTCAGGTAGATCACGTAGAAGGGCCCGCCGGTCCCGAACAGCGTGCCGACCAGCCCGCCCAGGAGACCGCAGTAGCTCGCGGCCACGCGGGAGCCGCGCAGCTCGGGCAGCGGCAGCATCTGGTAGATCGCGTACGCGATGACGAAGCAGCCCAGGATGCGGGCGAGGAACGCGGTCGAGACCGCCTGGAGCAGCCACAACCCCACCCCGACGCCGATCACCATGAACGGGATGAGCACGAGCTGCTCCCACCAGGCCACCTGCTCCACGTTGCCGATGCCCTGGCTGGCCGAGCCCATGTAGTCCAGCGCCACCACCACCGGCACCACGAGGGTGACCGGCCACATCAGCGTCAGCAGCGGCACCGCGATGAGCCCGGAGCCGAAACCGGCCATGCCCCGCACCCAGTACGCGAGCGCTACCACCAGCCCGGAGTAGACCGCGGTCTCAAGGGTCAACGGACGGCACGACGATCAGGCGGCGGGGCTACCCTCGAGATGCCAGGAGCCCTCGTCGCGGTTCCAGAGGCGAAGCATGTGGCGTCCCTGCCCCGGCCCCGGATCCTTGAAGGCGGTCCGGCTGTGCGCGAACTGGCGATTGTTCAGGTACTGCAGCTGCCCCTTCTCGATGCGGAACTCGACCCAGTTGCCCGGGTCGTCCACGATCTCCCGCATCGCCTCGAGCGCCCGGGCGCCCTCGTCGTCGAGCTCCGCGCCCGTCAGCTTGGACCCGTTGCGCATGTAGTCCTCGTAGTAGCGCGAGGCCAGCGTCCCGGTCTCGTACTCGAAGACCGGCTGGCGGCTCACGCGCGGGGCGTCCGGCGCGTGCTCACCCTGCCGGTCCCAGTCGAACGGCTGGTACAGGCGCGCGAGCAGATCGGGGTGGCGGCGGCGCAGCTCGTGGTGCGCGGTGACCAGGCTGGCGAAGCGGCTCAGGCCGCCCTCCAGTGCCGACTCGAGGCAGAAGAGGCCCACGAAGGCGGGCGCCTTCCAGAGCCAGCCGCCGTCGGTGTGGAAGGGCTGGCCCAGGTTGGTCACCGAGCGGCGCACCCCGTAGCCCAGCGCCTGGCCGGAGTCCTTGACGTCGTAGAGGCGCGTGCCATTGGCCTTCTGCGCGACCACCTGCCCGAGCATCGCGGCCAGCAGCCAGCCGATGGCGAGGTTCTCGGCCTGGCCGTACCGCTCGACCGGAAACCGATCCACCACCGCGAGCCCCGTGTCGGTCTCGAGCTTGGCCCGCACCGAGGCCATGACCGCGGTGCACGCCCGCAGCGAGAAATCCGCGGGGTCGAGCGTGTCCACGGGGCCCGGGGTGGCCCGGACCCGGGCGGCAACCTCGTCCAGCTCGGCCACGCAGTCGCCGGGCAGCGGGATCAGCCAGCCTTCGGGGGATATGCTCTCGCGCTTCCAGGACTTCTTGAGCTCGACGTCCTCGGGGGCGACCTGCACGGCCAACTGATCGATTCGCATCGGAGCGGCCTCCTCGAGCGGTGATGGACCGCGAGTATAGCAGGGCCCGCCCGGCTAGAACCAGCGGGGGTCGCCGGGCAGGACGGGCACCGGCTTGCCGTCCACCTGCAGGACCCGGGGGCGGATGGTGGGCACCACCCGGCCTCGGAGCGAGCCCAGGATCTCCTCGGCCCGGGTGCCGCCGCTCTGCACCAGTTCCAGGTTCTTGATCGTGGGCAGGCGCAGGCTGACGACCTTCTGCCGAAAGGCCTCCATCGCTTCGGGCGGCGTCAGCCAACGCAGGGCCACGATCTCGTGGCCGTCCACCATCGGGTCCTGGGGCGGGGCCACCGCGACGAAGAACCGGGTATCGAAGCGGAGCGGCTGCTCCTCGGGGGTGATCCAGTGCGCGAAGTAGGTCAGCCGGTCCGTGGCCAGCGTGAGATCCTCGGCGCGCAGCATCGTGAAGAAGGCCGGGTTCGAGGTCTGGCAAGCCGCGCGGTACGCCTCGAAGCGCTCGCGGTTCTCCGGCGTGAAGCGTACCAGCTCTCCCTGCCGGTCATACGCGAGGAGCATGCCCACTTCCTCGAAGGCCTCACGGATGGCGCCGACCCAGTAGCCGAGCGCCTTCCGGGGCGCCAGGTCGCCCCCGAGCCGGACGCTGGCCTGCTCGGGGCTGAGCCCGCGGACAAAGCGCTCGACGTCCTCCGGGATGTCGTCGGCCTCGACCTTGCCGCCCGCGAAGACGTAGTCCCCGGCCGCGAACTTGCTCTTGCTGTGGCGCTGGATCATCAGGATCTCGGCGGGGCCGGCGGGCCGGTCGCGCAGCAGGACCAGGGTGGCGGCGGGCGATGGGATCGCGGGCAGGCTCATGGCGCATTCTGGCACGGGCGGGGGCGCCGGAAAAAGCCCCTGTGCCCCAAAAGCCCTTGTGCCCACAAACCCCTTGTGGACGTCCGGAGGCGATGCGAAACTCGCGACCGTGCAGGAACATCGGCGATACACGCGCCTGGCGGCAACGTGGCCGGTCACCGTCCGGAGCGGCGACCGGCTCCTGCGTCTGCAGACCGTGAACGTGAGCGCCCACGGCATCAAGGTCGGGCTCGACGAGGCGCTTCCGCCGGTCGGCAGCGCCGCGCGTCTCCGGCTCGAGCCGCCCGACACCGCCCCGGTCGACGTCGAGGCCATCGTCTGGCGCGCCGACGACGACGGCTCCGCGTTCTTCTTCGTCGGGACGAGCCACGCCGAATCGCGGTCCGCTGTGCCGTCGCACGCCGAATAGCCGTCCCTCGCCCCGCCCCCCAGAGGAGACCCGCATGGGCGCAGAAGCCAGGATCAAGGAGCTCGGCATCACGCTCCCCAGCCCCCCGAAGCCGATGGGCAACTACATCCCCGCTGTCCGTGTCGGCAACCTGCTCTTCCTGTCGGGCCACGGGCCGATTCGCGTCGGCGACCAGCCGCTCACCCGCGGCAAGGTCGGGCGCGACATGTCGATCGAGGACGCCTACAAGGTGGCGCGCGAGGTCGGCATCAACCTGCTGGGGTCGGCCCGGCGGGAGCTGGGCAGCCTCGACAAGGTGAAGCGGGTCGTGAAGGTCCTGGGCATGGTGAACGCGGTGGAGAGCTTCGGCGACCAGCCCAAGGTCATCAACGGCTTCTCCGACCTGATGGTGGAGGTGTTCGGCGAGAACGGCCGGCACGCGCGCTCCGCCGTCGGCATGGGCTCGCTCCCCGCGGGGATCCCGGTCGAGATCGAGATGATCCTCGAGCTCAACAGCCCCGCGAGCGCGCCTGCGCCGAAGAAGGCCGCGCGCTCGGCGCGCCCGGCGAAAGCAAAGAAGGCGGCGAAGCGCCGCCGCTAGGCCAGAAGCGGCGGGAGGACCCGAAGCGCCTCCGCGATCCGCGGGCCGTACCAGGAGAGCAGCTTGCCGTCCACGAGGTGCATCCGCCCGTCCCGCAGCGCGGGGAGGTCGGGGTACGGGGCGAAGTCGGCCTGGTGGACCTGGCGAAAGCGATAGGGCTCGTCCGGGAGCAGGATCACCTCGGCGCCGGTGGCCGCGACCTCGTCCAGCGTGACCTCGGGATACCGCTTCACCGCGCCACCGAAGACGTTGATCCCGCCGGAGACCGCCAGCATGTCGTGGATGTAGGTGTCGGCGTTGATGGTCATGTAGGGCTTCCGCCAGATCGGGCAGAACACGCGCCGCGACCTCCGCCCCGCCGCGGCGGCCCGCACCTCGTCGTAGCGCCCCCGCAGCGCCGCCTCCAGGTCTCGCGCCGGGGCCCCCGCCTCGAGCAGCTCACCCAGCTCGCCCACCAGCCGGATGCCGTCGGCGACCGTCCGCGGATAGGTCACGTGCACCGGAATGCCCCAGGCCCGCAGTGTCTCCACGTGCTCGCGCACGTTCTCCTCGACGTTGGCGATGACCAGGTCGGCGCCGAGATCCCGGATCAGCTCGAGCTTGGGATTCTTCTCGCCGCCGACCCGGGTCTTGGTCGCGACGCCCTCGGGCGGCTGCGTGCAGTAGATCGTGCAGCCCACCACGCGATCGCCCGCGCCGATGGCGAAGAGGATCTCGGTGATGCTGGGGATGAGCGAGACGATCCGCCGGGCCGGCACCGGCGCGGCTTAGAGCTTGGCGGCCTGCTCGGACAGGCGCTCCACGAGCTCGATGAGCCCCTTCAGGTGCTCGCGGAGCGCGGCCTCGGCCTTCTTGGCGGCCTCGCCCTGCCCGGCCTCGACCGCGTCCTCGAAGGCGGTGACCGCGACCCCGAACTCCCGCAACAGTCGGCGCGTGCTGTCCTGCGGCATGCTTGTAGGATATCATGCGCGCTGGTCACGACATGGTCGGCGCCGTCGATCTGCTCTACCGTGCGCTCTACCGCGGGGTGCTGGCCCGCATGCCCGAGCGCGCTGCCATCGCGGTCGGGCAGTGGAGCCTCCGGCACGTTCCCCTCGATCACCTCGGCGTCTTCCGCAACGCGAATCCGAGGCTGGCGATCACGCTGGGCGGGGTGCGGCTCCCGAATCCGCTGATCCTCTCGTCGATGTACTACGACACCGCGATCCTGCGCCGCGCCATGGGGCTCGGCTGGGGGGCGGTGACCGCGAAGAGCATCACCCCGGGGCCGCGCCCCGGGCATCCCGAGCCGAATCTCGTGCGTATCGAGACCGCGGAGGGGCCCGGGCTCGTCAACTGCAACGGCTTCAAGAACCCCGGCCTCGAGGCCTATCGAGGGGCGCTCGCCGCGCTGCCGCACCGGGTCCCGCTCATCGTGGCGGCGGCGGGCGAATCGGCCGAGGACTACGTGCGGGTGGTCGAGGGCCTGCAGGAGTTCGGGGACCTCGTCGAGATCAACATCTCATCGCCCAACACCAAGCTCGTCTACGGCTGGTCCACGCGGCCCCACGAGCTGAAGGACGTGTTCCGGGCGGTGCGGGCGGCCACCCGCAAGCCGGTGATCGTCAAGATCTCGCCCGACTTTCGCGAGACCAACGAGGAGATCACGATCCCGGCCGCCCTGGACGCGGGAATCACCATCGTCAACTACGGCAATACGCGCCGTGTCGACGAGCCCCG
>DATFUK010000176.1:0-11724 GCA_035260865.1 Candidatus Methylomirabilota bacterium
CCGCGGCGCCGCCGGTGCCCACCGTGTAGGTGTAGCCCACGCCCTCGGCGCCGTCCTCATCGCGCAGGCGCACCGTGATCAGCTCGAAGCCCTCGATCACGCCGTGGGTGCTGTCGGAGAGCGCCACCGGCAGCGGGATGCGGTAGTGGTCGGCCCGCGCCTCGCGGAGAACCATCAGGTGCCCGCCATCGCGCGCGCGCCCTTCCGCGGCCGCGCCGCGGCGAGGAGGCTGCCCACGATGCCCTTGGGCAGGAACACGATGAAGAGCACGAGCAGGACCCCGTAGACGAGGTTGTCCCAGCCCACCGCGCGGGTGCCGAACGAGATGCGCAGCACCTCGGCGAGCAGGATCGTGATGATCGCCCCCACGGTGGGCCCGAGGGAGACGTAGATGCCGCCCACCACGACCGCGAACACCATCTGGAGCGAGATGGAGATGCCGCTCACCGTGTCGGGGGAGATGAACATCTGGTACTGGCAGTAGAGCGCCCCGGCCAGCGCGGTCATCACCGCGCTCAGGACCGTGATCTTGAGCTTCTCCGCGGTCACGTGCACGCCCGCCGCGGCGGCTCCGTCCTCGTCTTCCGAGATCGCCTCGAGCGCGTAGCGCATCATGCTGCGGTCCACCCGGTACCAGACGTACAGGCCCACCGCCCAGACCCCGAGCGCGATGAGATACCAGGTGGTCTTTCCGGTGAACTGCATCGCGTACAGCGAGCTGCCTCCCTGGTACCGCGTCGGGGTGTAGCCGAGCGATCCGCCGGTGTGATCGCGGGTGGCCGTGATCACCTGCAGCACGATGCCGGACAGCGCGAGGGTGACCAGCGCGAAGTAGTGGCCGGTGATGCGGAAGCGGAAGCACGGATAGGCGACCAGGAGCGCGAGGACGCCGCCCGCCACCAGGGCGATCGGGATGCCGATCCAGGGCGTGAGGCCCACGTGGTTCCAGGCGAGCGCGGTCACGTACGCCCCGATGCCCATGAACCCGCCGTGGCCGAGCGAGACCAGGCCGAAGCGCCCCATGATCGACCAGGAGGTGTAGGCGAACGACCAGATCAGGATGACGACCAGGAGGTGCAGGTGGTAGGGCTGGTGGTAGACGAACGGCAGGGCCACGAGGCCCGCCCCCGCGATCCCGCCCAGATAGCGGGTCACGACCGGCGCGCCATCAGGCCCTCGGGCCGCACGAACATCATCACGATGAAGAACACGAAGGCGAACACGTAGCCCCACTCGAGATCGAGGTAGAGCCCGCCGAGGGAGATCAGCTCCGCGAAGACGAAGGCGGCCACGAAGCCGCCTCCGAAGTTGCCGAGGCCGCCGAGCACGCAGATGAGAAAGGTGATCGGCCCGAAGGACAGCCCCACGAACGGGTGCACGTCGTACTGGAGCACGAGCAGGCAGGCCGCGAGCCCGGCGAGCCCGCCCCCCAGGGCGGAGGTGATGAGATAGATGCGGCGGGTGTCGACGCCCATCAGCACCATGATCTGCCGGTCCTGGGCGATGGCGCGGATGGCCGCGCCGGTATAGGTCCGGGACAGGAACAGGAAGACCAGCACCATCCCGATCAGGGCCGCCGCGAACGCGAGCAGCCGCGAGTAGCTGATGAACATGCCGGCCAGCTTCAGCACCGGCAGGCGCAGACCCAGGTTGCGGAACTCGATGCTGAACAGCACGGTCGCGGCCGACTGCAGGAAGAAGAGGACCCCGCCGGTGGCCAGGAGCTGGTTGATCGGGGCCGCGCCCAGCAGCGGCGCGATCACGAGCACGTGGAGCATCACGCCCAGGACGCCCACGCCCGCGATGCAGGTGATCGCCGCGACGAGGATCGGCCAGTGATAGACCGTGTAGAGGAAGTACATCCCGTACATGCCGAACATGATCAGCTCGGCGTAGCAGATCCAGACCACGTCGATGACCCCGAAGACCAGGTTGAGCCCGAGCGACAGCAGCGCGAGCACGCCGCCCAGCAGCACGCCGTTGATGAGGGCCTCCAGCAGGAAGACGTCGAAGATGGCCATGTCAGACGCCCAGGTAGGCCTCGCGGATGGTCTCGCTGGAGAGCAGCTCGGACGCGGAGCCGGCCGCGCGAATGCGCCCCGCCTTGAGGAGGTACGCACGGTCCACCACCCGGAGCACCTGTCGCACGTTCTGCTCGACGATCAGCACGTTCAGGCCCCCGGCCCGGATCCGCTTCACGAGGTCGAACACCTGCTCGACGATGACCGGGGCCAGGCCCGCGGACGGCTCATCCAGCAGGAGGAGCTTCGGATCCGACATCAGGGCGCGGCCGATCGCGCACATCTGCTGTTCGCCGCCCGACATGGTGCCCGCGAGCTGGCGGCGACGCTCGCGCAGGCGCGGGAAGAGCTCGTACACGAAGGCGAGTCGGTCCTGGAACTTCGCCCGCGCCGCGGGCAGGAAGCCGCCCATCTTGAGATTGTCTTCCACGCTCATGCGCGGGAACAGGCGCCGGCTCTCCGGCACGTGCGCGATGCCCGCCGCCACGATGCGGTGCGCGGGAGTCGCCACCAGGTCCACCCCCTCCATGGCGATGGAGCCCGCGGTGGGGCGGATCAGCCCCGAGATCACCCGCAGGAGCGTGGTCTTGCCCGCGCCGTTGGGCCCGATCACCCCGACCGCCTCCCCGTCGCGCACCTCCAGCGAGACGTCGAACAGGGCCTGGAAGCCGCCGTACCCCGCGCGGACCGATCGGAGCTCGAGCACGGATCAGGGGCGGCCGGCCGCGACCGCGCGAGCCGCGCCCGACTGGGTGCCGAGGTACACCTCGATCACCCGGGGGTCGGCCGCGACCTGCCCCGGAGACCCCTCCGCGATCTTCTCGCCGTGATCGAGGACCATCACCCGGTCCACCACGCGCATCAGGACTCCCATGATGTGCTCGACCCAGATGATGGTGATGCCGAGGTCCTTGCAGGTCCGGTGCAGCATCAGCGCGGCCTGATCCATCTCCTGCTCGTCGAGCCCGCTCAGGCTCTCGTCCGCGAGCAGGAGCTTGGGCTCGGTGGCCAGGGCCTTCGCCAGCTCGAGCTTCTTCAGCGCGGCCGCGCCGAGCCCGTCCACCGTCGCGGCCGGGTCGGCGGGCAGGCCGACCAGCCCCAGCGCGCGCTCGGCCGACTCGAAGGCCCGCCGCCGCGACGCCCGGCCCTGGCCGAAGAAGCCGGCGAGGGCCACGTTCTCGAGCAGGGAGAGCCGGCGGAACGGCCGGGGGATCTGGAAGGTCCGGCCGATGCCGAGGTTGATGATCCGGTGCGGAGCCTGCCCCGCGAGCTCGTGCCCTTCGAACCGGATCGAGCCCGCGTTGGGGACGAGCGCACCCGAGAGCAGGTTGAAGATCGTGCTCTTGCCGGATCCGTTGGGCCCGATGAGCCCGAGGATCTCGCCCGGCTCGACCGTGAACGAGACCTGGTTCACGGCGGTGAAGCCGCCGAAGCGCTTGGTCAGCCCTTCGACGGTCAGCACGGGACGGTCACCCGATGGGCCCGCTCGCCTCCCCGTCAGTTGGCCGCGTAGGGCGAGGACGCGGGCAGCGGCAGCACCGGCTCGCGGAGCTGGAGGCTCTTGGGCCACACCACGTACGGCTTGTCGTCCACGTACTGGATGATCACCGGGAAGGCGCGCTCGTTCTGGCCGGCCATCGCCGAGGTCTCCGGCTCGAACTTCACCCCGAAGCCCAGCATGGTGCCGCCCTCGGGCACGCTCACCTCGAGCGCGGCCTTGCGCAGCGCGTCCGCGTCGACCCCGCCGTACTTCTTGATCGCGCGGGGGAGCACCTCGGTCATGAACACGTAGGTGTTGGACGCGGCCATGCCCACGTGGGCCGACCGAACGGTGGTTCCCGGCCGCGCCTTCTCGTACTCGTCGCCCACCATCTTGATCAAGGGCGCGAGCTCGGGCTTGAGCGCGGTCGGATTGGCCAGCCAGATCGAGATCGGATCGACGTTGAAGAAATAGTTCACGTCCTTCCCGAGGGCTTCCTTCAATTTGTCGTAGACGCCGTAGCCGGCCCCGTGGCCCACCAGCGCGCTGAAGCGCAGGCCGAGCTCGCGCGACTGCCGCAGGAACAACGAGATGTCCGGGTTGTAACCGGTGTGGAAGATCACGTCCGGGCGGGCCCGCTTCAACTTGGTCACGAGCGAGGCGAGGTCGGGGGCGGTCGCCGCGTAGCCCTCCTTGAGCACGATGTTGAAGCCGACTTTCTTGGCCCCTTCCTCGTTGCCCTTCGACACGTCGACCCCGTAGGCGCCGTCCTCGTGGATGATCGCGATGCGCAGGTCCTTCGGGTCCTTGCCGAACTTGGCCTTCGCGTTCTGGGCGATGAAGTCGGTGGACATCAGGCCGAACTGCCGGCCGCTGGGCTGCACCCGGAACACGTACTTGAGGTGGCGGTTCTCGAGGACCGCGGAGGAGATGCAGGTCGTGATCCACATGAACTTGTGGAGCTGCTCGACGCGCGCGGCCGCCGGCACGCACTGGGCCGACGAGTAGAAGCCGAGCAGCATGTCCACCTTCTCCTGCTCGATCAGGCGCGTCGCCTCGTTGATCGCGATGTCGGGCTTGGATTGCGCGTCGGCGTAGACCGCCTCGAGCTGATAGCCCTCCACCCCGCCCTTCTTGGCGAAGTAGTCGATCATGATCTTGGCGCCGAGCGCGTGCAGGTCGGAGCCGCCCCCCGCGAGCGGACCGGTGTAGTCGAAGATCACCCCGATCTTGAGCTTCTTGGCCTGGGCGTGGACGGGCGGGATCGAGACGCCGGCCGCGAGCAGCCCCGCGAGCACCAGCCCGGAAACCAGCAGGACCCATACGGTCGATCTGCGCAGGGACATGATCATCCTCCCAAGCGACGTCGGTCGGGATGCCAGCGTGGGCGGCATTACAAACCGCCGCCCCCGTCTTGTCAAGGACCGGCGAGGACGATCTTGCCGAACTGCCCGGCCTCTTCCATGCGCCGGTGGGCCGCGGCCGCCTCGGCGAGCGGGAAGACTCGGTCCACCACCGGGCGGAGCCCGTCGCGCGCGTAGACTTCGAGCATCTCCGCGAAGTCGGCCGGGCTGCCCATGGTGGTGCCCAGCACCGTGATCTGCCGCCAGAAGATCGTGCGCAGCACCAGCTCGCGCACCGGGCCGGTGGTGGCGCCGTAGATCGCGATGCGCCCGCCCGGGCGCGTCGCCTCCACCGCCCGCGCGAAGGTCTCGCCGCCCGCGCTGTCGATGACCGCGTCGACCCCTCGCCCTCCGCTGAGCGCGAGGATCTCCTTGACCCAGTCCTGGGTGCGGTAGTTGGCCCCGCCCGCCGCCCCGAGCTCGCGGGCCCGGGCGAGCTTGGCGTCGCTCCCCGACGTCACCAGCACGCGGGCGCCGCGGGCGGCCGCGATTTGCAGCGCGAAGGTCGACACCCCGCCGCCGATGCCGGTGACCAGCACGGTCTCCCCCGCCCGCACCTGGGCGCGGCTGACCACCGCGCGGTAGGCGGTGAGGCCGGCGAGCGGGATGGCGGCCGCCTCCTCGAAGGAGAGCGCAACGGGCTTGGGGTGCACGTTGCGGGCGGGCACCCCGATCTGCTGCGCGTAGGTGCCGTCGTCGGGCAGGCCCAGGATGCGGAACTCCGGCCCCTGGGCGGCGCCGTCGTCGCCCCAGTCGAGGCTCGGATTGATGACCACCGCGCGGCCCACCAGCCCCGGGTCGGCGCCCGCGCCGACCGCCGAGACGTCCCCGGCGCCGTCCGAGCCCAGGATGACGCGCCGGCGGAATCCTCCCGCGTACGCGCCGGTGCCGCTGCGAATCCACACGTCACGATGATTGAGAGCGGCGGCGCGGAGCCGGACCACGACCTCCCCGGGGCCGGGCGTGGGATCGTCCACGTCCTCCAGCCGCAGGTTCTCGGCCGGGCCCGGCTCGCGCAGAACCGCCGCCCTCATGCGAGCTACGCCTCGTAGATCTTCTTGAGCTCCAGCTCCGCCCAATGCACCGCATCCTCCGCCTTCATGCCCTGCGCGGCCTTGGCGTACATGTCGGTGATGATGTATTTGGTGAAGACCTCGGTGGACTTGGCGGTCGAGGGCCCCGCGTAGCCGAAGAGACGGCTGCTGCGGGCCGCGGTGCGGAACATCTTGAGCGGCTCGTCCACCCGGCCCCACATCGCGTGGTTCTCCCAGACCTTGGTGGCGCCCACGCTGTAGGCCTCCTGGGTGAGGAACCACTTCTCGTAGTTCTCCTTCTTGTGCAGCCAGCGGATCAGGTCCTTGGCCAGCTTCGGGTTCTTGCTGTGCTTCATCACCGCGTGGCCGTGATTCAGGAAGAGCAGGTAGGCGCCCGCCGGGCCGGCCGGGAGCGGGGCGTGGTCGATGTCGGTCCACATCGGCTCGCCCTTGTCGTCCTTGATCTTCTCCTTCTGCCGCTTGGCCACCAGGTAGATGCTGGCCCCGTTCAGGGTCGCGGAGATCTCCCCCGCGTGGAACGCGCGGTTGTTGTTGGTGTCGTCCCAGGCGAGGCCGCCCTCGTCGCAGGCCTCCTTCCAGAACGCCTGCATGAACTTGACCGCCTCGATCGCGCCCTTGCTGTTGAGCACGACCTTCTTGCCGGACTGGTCGGTCTCGGCCCCGCCGAACGCCCAGAGCATGGTGTAGGTAAACACGGGGGCGTCGCCGAAGGTGTGGCCGAGGGTCTGGCCGTAAGGCTTGCCCTTCTTCTTGAGCGCGCCAAAGAGCTTGCGGGCGTCGTCCCACGTCTTCGGGTACTGCGGCGCGCCCGCTTCCTTGAGCCAGGACTTCCGGTACGCGACCGCGTTGCCCACGATCGAGTGCGGCACCGCGAGCCACTTGCCGTTGACCTGCATGGAGGGCGGGTAGATGTCGTAGAAGCCGCCCTCCGCCTTGCCCAGCTCGCCGGCCACGTCGCTCACGTCCACCACCGCGTTCTGGTAGAGGTGCGCCCAGTTGTACTGGAACATGAAGATGTCGGCGCCCGAGCCGGACTGGATCGCGGCGGTGATGCGCGGCTGCAGATCGTTGGCGTTGATCGTCTCCAGCACGACCTCGGCTCCGAGGGCCTTGGAGGCCTCCGGCATCTGCCGCTTCAGCTCGACGTCGGACTCGGGCACGAAGTCCACCCAGCGTACCCAGTGCAGCTTGGTCCCCTGCGCGAAGGCGGGGGCCCGACGCGCGGCCACGATGCCCTCGATGCCGCCCGCGACCGCGGCGGCCGCGCCTGCGGTCTTGAGGAAGGCGCGGCGCCCGACCGGCGTCGCGCTCATCGACTCCTTGCTCTCGTCGTGATCAGCCATGCGGTGTTCTCCTTGACTGCGATGTTGGGACATCGATGACCTACCGGAGCACGCCGGCGCCCTGCAGCGCGGTCCGGATCGCCCCGGCCTGGGCCGGCGACGTCTCCGGCATGGGGGCGCGCGGCACCCCGGCGGGCCGGCCCAGGAGGGCCTGACAGTGCTTCACGTTCGCGGGCAGATTGTCGTGGAAGATCGCGTTCCAGATCGGCAGCAGCCTGCCGTGCAGCGCCAGCGCCTGCTTGTGATCCCCCGCCTGTACCGCGTCCCAGAGCTGCACGCAGAGGCCGGGCACCGCGGTGAGGATCGCCGCGATCGCGCCGTGGGCGCCCAGGGTGAAAGAGGGATAGAGCAGCGCGTCCACCGCGGTCATGATGCGGGCATCGTCGCCCACCAGCAGCAACAAATCGGCGAGCAGCTTCATGTCGCCCGCGCTCTGCTTGACCCCGATCACGCCGGGCACCGCCCGGATGATCCGGGCCAGGAGCTGGGGCGAGAGATAGGTCCAGGGGACCACGTTGTAGATGATGATCGGCATGCCGGTCCGACTCGCCAGGGTCTCGAAGTGCCGCACCATCGCGTCGTCGTCGGGCCGGAACAGGTAGTGCACCGGCGTCACCTGGAGCGCGGCCACCCCCAGATCCTTCACCGCGAGCCCCCGCTCCACCGCGGAGGCGGTGCTGTCGGTGATGATGCCGGTGATCACCGGCACGCGCCCCCGCACCTCGTCGACCACCGCCGCGGTGATGCGGCGCACCTCGTCGGTGGAGAGGACGTGGCCCTCGCCGGTGCTGCCGGTCACCGCGAGGCCGTGCACCCGCGCGGTCTCGACCATGAAGCGCGCGTCCGCGCGGAGGGCCGCCTCGTCGATCGTGTCGTCGGAACGGAACGGGGTGGTCATCGGAGGGACGATGCCGAAGATCCGGTCGGACTTCATCGTGGGCGTCCTTTCTGATCCGGGGGGAGCGACCGCCGCTCCTCCCCGGATCCCCCACCGGTTTCGAGCGAGGGGGTCCGGGGAGCGTGCGGCTACGCGCTCAGACGGTCGTACATGCCCTGCACGTCGGCGGCGTGGAAGCGGGCCACGTGGTTCGTCGGGGGCAGCGCTTCCGCGTAGAAGAACTCGGGCAGCTCGTCGTCCTTGGCGGTGAAGCCGGCCCGCTTGTTGAACTCGTGCTCGAGCTTGAGGGTCTGGCGGCCGAGCGCCTCGAAGAAGTCCTTGGTGAGCGTGGTGCCGTGGGCCGCGTTGATGGTGTCGGTGAGCCACTCGGTGTTGGGATTGGTCACGCTCATGCCGAAGATGCAGAGGCCGAGCGAATCGTTGGCGGCCACCCGCGCCTGGTGCGCCACGCTCTGCTCCACGATGGCGGCCGTCTCCATCTCGCGGGTCTTGAGCCGCGGCAGGTTGCCCGCGGTGTGATCGGCGCCCTGCGCGGTCGCCATCATGGTGATGCCGGTGGCCTCGACCACGCGCGGATCGTAGGCGCTGATCGCCTGCTTCTTGATCACCGGCACGCGCTTGACGTGATAGTGCTCGCCCACCCGCCAGGTGCCCTGGGCCCAGATGCGGCCCTTCTCGGAGCCCCGCCGGATCTCGGCCAGGCAGTCGGCCATGAACGTCACGTCGCCGAACGCGCCCAGGCCGGCTTCCATCAGCACCGCGATCATCGCTCCGAGCTCGATGGTGTCCACGCCCAGGTCGTTCGCGAGATAGTTCATCTGGGCGAGATCGTCGGGATCGCTGAGCCCGCAGTTGGTGCCGAGCAGCCCGAGGGTCTCGTACTCCACCGGCGACACCACTTCCTTGCCGTCGGCGCCCGCGTAGATGTTGCTGCACTGGATCACGCAGCCCGGCATGCAGGCGTGGGTGTGCTCGCCCCCGCGGGAGACGTTGAGCTGGCTGATGTACTCGCCCCCCATCTTGAACTTCTCACCCTTGGAGACGTCCACCTGCTGGCCCGCGCTGAAGTTCCGGACCGGGAGACCGCCCAGGGTGTTCTGGAGATCCGCCATGCCCATGGTGCCGATCTTCGCGTAGAAGTTGGCCACCATGGAGTCGGCCTGCAGCATCTTCGCGTAGTTCTTGATGGCCGCGTTCACCTTCTTCGGATCGGAGAACGGCGGGATCTTGTCGAGATCCACCACCACCGCCTTGACCTTCTTGGCGCCCATCACCGCGCCCACCCCGCCCCGCGCGGAGAGCCGGGCGGGTCGGCCGTCCTTGTCGCTGAACGCGATGCCCGCGATCAGGCCCTGGTACTCCCCGACCGGACCGCAGAGGGCGATCGTGACCTTCTTGCCGTACTTGGCGTGCAGCATGTTCTGGGCCTCGAAGTTGCCCTTCCCGAGATACGGCCCCGCGTCGTCGAACTCGATGGTGCCGTCCTTCTTGAAGTGGATGACCACCCAGTCGGGCGAGGCGTCGAGCAGGGTGAAGCCGGCGATCTTCTGCTGGCCGAGGCCGTAGCTGAAGCTGCCGCCCCCGTTGGCCTCCTTGATCCCGCCGGTGAGTGGGCTCTTGCAGCCCACGCTCGTCCGGTTCGCGTTGGAGAAGCTCGTGCCCGCGAACGGGCCGGCCGAGAAGATCAGCGGATTGGCCGGCGACAGCGGATCCACCGTCGCGGCGCCGAGATCGAGCAGGGTCTTGGCGATGAAGTACCGGCCGGCCTTCACGATGGCCTCGCCTTCCAGCTCGCGCTTCGTGATGTTCCGGTCGCTCAGGCGAATGTCGTAGTAGGTGCGCATGGCTCGCTCCTTGTCGGTCAGGATGATGGGGGCTTGGCCTGCGGCTGGAGCTCGGCACCCGCGGCCTCGCTCACGCCCGGCTCGACCAGCTCGATCGTCTCGGCGGGCGGCATCTGGGACGGCTCCATCGGTCGCCGGGCGCGGAAGCGGATCTGGGGCAGGCGGCCCACCGCCTGGCGGAGCGCCTGCTCCCAGCGCATCCCGATCTTGATGAGGTCGGGATCCCCCGCGGGAAACCGGCGCAGCCGGGTGATCTCGAGCTCGTCGACCTCGTAGGCGAGCAGGTCCACCGGCGGGCCCACCGTCACGTTCGAGCGCATGGTCGAGTCGAGGGAGAGCAGCGCGTACTTGGCCGCTTCCTCCAGCGTGGTGCGCTCGAAGCGGATGCCGCGGTCGAGGATGGGGCGGCCGTACTTGGTCTCGCCGATCTGGAGATACGGCGAGTCCACGCTGGCCTGCAGCGGATTGCCCTGCGGGTAGATGATGAAGAGCCCGGGCGACTCGCCCCGCACCTGCCCGCCCAGCACCAGGTTCACGTTGAACTTGAAGTCGTCGCGCTCGAGGGCGTCCCGGTCCATGTCCGAGACGCGGCGGACCTGCTCGCCGATGATGCGGGCCGCGTCGTAGAGGGACGGCGCCTGGGCCAGTCCCCGGCCCTGGTCGAAGTCGCGCTGGATGAGGGTGATGATGGACTGGGTGCAGGAGAGGCTGCCGCTGCTGAGCAGGATGAACACGCGCTCGCCCGGCTGGACGAAGGTGTGCATCTTGCGCGCGATGTTGACCTGGTCGTGGCCCGCGTTGGTCCGGGAGTCCGACGCCATGACCAGGCCGTACTTGGTCCAGATCCCGACACAGTAGGTCATGGCGTACCTGCCGAACGAAGGGGCCCTGCTCCAGTTCTGGGCATCCGGGACCGTATGTTACCAGAACCGGCCGTGATGCGATTGACCGACACCCCGGTGGGGATTACCGTGACGCCATGCGCGTCCGCATCGGGCACGAGCTCGTCTTCGAGGTGCCCCACCCCACCACGATGCTCCTGATGCTCTACGTCCGTCCGGAGGTGGCGCTCTCGCTCGAGCAGCCCGAGGGGCTCGTGGTGGAGCCCGCGATTCCGGTCGAGAGCTTCGTCGACTGGTTCGGCAACCGCGCCGCACGGGTCATGCTGCCCGCGGGGACCTCGCGGATCCGCTACGACAACGTGGTGACCGTCGGCGGAGCGCCCGAGCCCGTGATCGAGGGCCTGCCGCTCGTCCCGGTGGCCGCGCTGCCCCCCGAGGCCCTGCGCTACCTGCTCGCGAGCCGCTACTGCGAGGTGGACCGGATGAGCGCCATCGCCTGGGATCTCTTCGGCAAGACGCCCGAGACCTGGGAGCGCGTGCAGACCGTGATGGACTGGGTGCACGCGAACGTGACCTTCGGCTACCAGTACTCGCGGCCCACCAAGACCGCCTTCGACGTCTTCAGCGAGCGGCAGGGGGTCTGCCGCGACTTCCAGCACCTCGCGATCACCATCCTGCGCGCGCTCAACATCCCGGCCCGCTACGCCACCGGCTACCTGGGCGACATCGGCGTGCCCCCGGATCCCAACCCCATGGATTTCTCCGCCTGGCTCGAGGTCTACCTGGGCGACGGCTGGCATACCCTGGACGCCCGGCACAACGAGCCGCGCATCGGGCG
>DATFUK010000177.1:0-13311 GCA_035260865.1 Candidatus Methylomirabilota bacterium
GCTCGCGGTGGCCGCGATGGGCAGCTACGCGCTCGGGCGCATCCGGTTCGGGCTGGGCCGCTACGTGTCGGGGATGACGCTCTTCACCTACATCATCCCCGCCTCCTTCCTGTCGATCCCGTTCTTCAAGATCATGGGCGACTACGACCTGCTCGATACCTACTGGGCGCTCATCTTCGCGATGACCACGTTCGCGGCGCCCTACGCCCTGTGGGTGCTCTGGGACTACGCCAAGACGATTCCGAACGAGATCGACGAGTCGGCGGCCATCGACGGGGCGGGCCCGCTGGCGATCTTCTTCCGTATCTACCTGCCGCTCATCACCCCGACCCTGATCGCGGTGGGGACGTACGCGTTCTTCTTCGCCTGGAACGAGTACCTCTACGCGGTGCTGCTGCTCCAGCGCGAGAGTATGATCACGCTACCGGTGGGGATGGGCAACTTCCTCACCTCCGACGACTCCCCGTGGAACCTGCTGATGGCGCTCTCGGTGATCTACTCGATCCCGCCCGTGATCTTCTACTACATCTTCCGCCGCTACCTCACCCACGGGCTCGTCTCCGGGGCGGTGCAGGGGACCTAGCCCTCGATTGACAGGGCCCCGGCGCGTGCGCGACAGTCGTGAGCCGTGCACACCGTCTTCGAGGCTTTCATGACGACCGCGGCGGCCGCGCCGGACGCGCCGTTCCTGTGCGCGCCGCCGGCACCCGGCCGCGCCTACCATCCGGACGGCATCGAGCTGAGCTACGCCGAGGTGCGCGCGCGGGTGCTCCGGTTCCGTGACGCCTACGCGGCGGCCGGGTACGGCCACGGCCATCGCGTCGCGCTGCTCTTCGAGAACCGGCCGGAGTTCTTCTTCCATTACCTGGCGGTCAACGCGCTCGGCGGCGGGGTGGTGCCGGTGAACCCGGACTACCGTCACGACGAGCTGGCCTACCAGATGGACCACTCGGAGGCGGACCTGGTCGTGTCGATCCCCGAGCGCGTGGCCGCGCTGGAGGCGGTGGCCAAGGAGCGCGCCAAGCCGCTGCCGGTGGTGGACACGGACGCGTGGCCGGGCTCGCTGCCGCGCCCAGGTCCCGCACCTCGCCGCGGCGCCCCCGGGCTCGCCTCCGAGTGCGGCCTGCTCTACACGTCCGGCACCACCGGGCGGCCCAAGGGCTGCGTGCTCAGCAACTTCTACTTTCTCAACGCGGGCGCCTGGTACCGCGGCCTGGGCGGGCGGCTCGCCATCGAGCCGGGCCGCGAGCGCTTCCTCAATCCGCTGCCGCTCTTTCACATGAACTGCCTGGCGGTGACCGCGACCTGCGCGATCCTCACCGGCAACTGCGTGATCCTGCCCGAGCGCTTCAGCCCGCGCCGCTGGTGGCGCGACGTCGTCGCCACGCGGGCCACCATCATCCACTACCTGGGCGTGATGCCGCCGCTGCTGCTCAACCAGGAGCCGATGCCAGAGGAGACCGCGCACCGGGTGAAGGCGGGGTTCGGCGCGGGGGTCGAGCCGGAGCTGCACGAGACCTTCGAACGGCGCTTCGGCTTTCCGCTCGTCGAAGTGTGGGGCATGACCGAGACCGGGCGCATCTTCTCCGACTGTCTCGAGCCGCGCGCGATCCACACGCGGGCCTTCGGGCGGCCCCGCGACGGCTTCGAGGCCCGCGTGGTGGACGACCAGGACCGCGAGGTCGCCCCCGAGAGCCCGGGCGAGCTGATCGTGCGCTGGGGCGGACCGGAGGGCCCGCGCCACGGCTTCTTCTCCGGCTATCTCAAGAACGACGAGGCCACGCGCGAGGCGTGGCGGGGCGAGTGGTTCCACACCGGCGACGTGGTGCGCCGGACCCTCGACGGCATGCTGATCTTCGTGGACCGCAAGAAGAACATCATCCGGCGCTCGGGGGAGAACATCGCGGCCGCGGAGGTCGAGGCCACGCTCCAGGCCCACGAAGCGGTCGCCCAGGTGGCGGTGGTGGCGGCGCCCGACGAGATCCGTGAGGAGGAGGTCATGGCCTGCGTGGTGCCGATGCCCGGCGTCACCGCCGACCGGGCCCTCGCCGAGCGGCTCTGCGACTTCTGCCTCGATCGCCTCGCCTACTTCAAGGCGCCCGGCTGGGTGCTGTTCGTCGAGAGCCTGCCCACCACCGGCACCCAGAAGGTCCAGAAGACCCAGATCTTCCCTCCGGGCGAGGACCCGCGGCACCGACCGGGCGCGCTGGACGTCCGGTCCCGCAAGAAGCGCGGCTGATCCGACGCTCCCCGCGGGCGCGGCCATGCGCGGGCCTGCCGCGCGTATGCGCTAGAATAGCGGGCATGGCCATTCCCGAGCGCTCCGTGCTCCTGGGCGACCTGATGCGCCGCCGCATCCTGGTCCTCGACGGCGCGATGGGCACGATGATCCAGGGGCGTGCGCTCACCGCCGCCGACTTCGGCGGGCCCAAGTACGAAGGCTGCAACGAGCAGCTCAACCTGACCAGGCCCGACGTCATCGCCGACATCCACGCGGCCTATCTCGAGGCGGGCGCCGACCTCATCTCGACCAATACCTTTGGCTGCGCCCCGTATGTGCTCGCCGAATATGGACTGGCCGAGCGGTGTCACGACATCACCCTGGCCGCGGCCCGGATCTGCCGCGCCGCGGTGGACCGCGCCGATACCGCCGACCGCCCACGCTTCTCGATCGGCGCGATGGGGCCGGGGACGCGGACGATCACGGTCACCGCCAACGTGACCTTCGACGAGGTGCGCGACGGCTACTATCGCCAGGCGCGCGCCCTGATCGAGGGCGGAGTGGACGCGCTGCTGCTCGAGACCTGCCAGGACACGTTGAACGTCAAGGCGGCCGCGATCGGGATCCGCCAGGCCATGGCCGAGGCCGCCGTGAGCCTGCCCCTCATGGTCAGCGGCACCGTCGAGCCGATGGGCACCATGCTGGCCGGGCAGGACGTGGACGCGCTGTACGCCTCGCTCGAGCACCTCGATCTCTTCTCGATCGGGCTCAACTGCGCGACCGGCCCCGAGTTCATGACCGACCACCTCCGCACGCTCTCGGACGTGGCGACGTGCTTCGTCTCGGTCTACCCGAACGCGGGCCTGCCCGACGAGCACGGCCACTACGAGGAGACCGCGGAGAGCCTGGCCCTCAAGATGCGCCGCTTCGTGGACGAGGGCTGGGTGAACGTGGTGGGCGGCTGCTGCGGGACGACGCCGGAGCACACCCGCGCTCTGGCCCGCCTGGTGGCCGGGCGTCCTCCGCGCCTGCCCGCGACGGACCGGGCGCCCGCGGTGAGCGGCATCGAGTCGGTGTACCCGAGCGAGGACCTGCGGCCGGTCATCGTGGGTGAGCGCACCAACGTGATCGGCTCCCGACGCTTCAAGGAGCTCATCGTCGAGGAGAAGTTCGAGGAGGCCTCCGAGATCGGGCGCGCCCAGGTCCGGGGCGGGGCCCAGGTGCTGGACGTCTGCCTCGCCAACCCGGATCGCGACGAGGCGGCCGACATGGACCGCTTCATGGACTTCGTGACCCGCAAGGTCAAGGCACCGCTGATGATCGACTCGACCGACGCCCGGGTCCTGGAGCTGGCGCTGCGCAAGTGCCAGGGCAAGGCCCTCGTGAACTCGATCAACCTCGAGGACGGGGAGGAGCGCTTCGAGTCGGTGGTCCCGCTGATCCGCACCTACGGGGCGGCGGTGGTGGTCGGTTGCATCGACGAGGACAAGCAGCAGGGCATGGCGGTGACTCGGCAGCGCAAGCTGGCCATCGCGGAACGGACCCACGAGCTGCTCACCGGCAAGTACGGGGTCCCCGAGCGCGACCTGATCTTCGACCCGCTCGTCTTCCCGGTGGGCACCGGCGACGCCAACTACATCGGCTCCGCGGTCGAGACCATCGAGGGGGTGCGGGCGATCAAGACGCGCTTCCCCCAGGTCAAGACCATCCTCGGCATCTCCAACGTGTCCTTCGGCCTGCCCACCGCCGGCCGCGAGGTGCTGAACGCGGTCTTCCTCTACGAGTGCACGAAGGCGGGCCTCGACTACGCGATCGTCAACAGCGAGCGGCTCGAGCGCTACGCCTCGATTCCCGCGGAAGAGCGCAAGCTCGCCGAGGATCTGATCTACTGGCGCGGCGCGGACCCGGTGGCCGCCTTCGCGGCCCACTTCCGCGGCCGCACCCGCGCCGCGAAGGACACCGGCGTCAAGCTCCCCCTCGACGAGCGGCTCGCCCGCTACATCGTGGAAGGCTCCAAGGAGGGCCTGCTCGACGACCTCGCGCTGAAGCTCGAGGAGGCGGGCGCGCTCGACATCATCAACGGGCCGCTCATGAAGGGGATGGAGGAGGTCGGGCGCCTCTTCAACGACAACCAGCTCATCGTGGCCGAGGTGCTCCAGTCCGCGGAGGCCATGAAGGCCTCGGTGGCCTATCTCGAGGGGTTCATGGCCAAGGACGAGAACGCCTCCCGCGGCACCATCGTGCTCGCGACCGTGAAGGGCGACGTCCACGACATCGGCAAGAACCTGGTCGAGATCATCCTCAAGAACAACGGCTACCGGATCGTCAACCTCGGGATCAAGGTGCCGCCCGAGGAGCTGATCGCCGCGTACCACAGCCACAAGCCCGATGCGATCGGCCTCTCCGGGCTCCTGGTGAAGTCGGCCCAGCAGATGGTCATCACCGCCCAGGACCTGCGCGCGGCGGGCGTGGAGATCCCGCTCTTCGTGGGCGGGGCCGCGCTCACCCGCAAGTTCACCGCGACCCGGATCGCCAGCGAGTACGGCGGCCTCACCCTCTACGCGAAGGACGCGATGGACGGCCTCGACCTGGCCAACCGGCTCTTCGGCGCCACCACGCGGGACGCGCTGGTGGAGCGCCTGCGCGCCGATCAGGAGGCGCTGCGCGCGGGCTCCGAGACCGCCGCGGGAACCGCGGCGGCTCCCGCACCCGCTTCCGGGCCGGGCCGCTCCGCGGTCTCGCGTGGCGCGCCGGTGCCGACCCCGCCGGACCTCAAGCCCCACCTGCTGCGGAACGTCCCGCTGACCCACGTCTTCCCGTACCTGAACCTCCAGATGCTGCTGGGCCGGCATCTCGGCGTGAAGGGCTCGGTGGCGCGACTGCTCGAGCAGGGCGATCCCAAGACGGTCGAGATCAACGCGGTCGTGGAGCAGCTCGAGCGCGAGGCGATCGGGCAGGGGCTGATCCAGGCCAACGGCCTCTACCGCTTCTACGAGGCGGCGGCGGCGGGCGACGATCTCGTGCTCTTCGACGAGGGCGCGGAGGCCGCGCGCTTCCACTTCCCGCGCCAGACCGCCGGCGAGCGGCTCTGCCTCTCCGACTACGTGCGCGAGCAGGGCGGCGGCGAGAAGGACTACGTCGCGCTCTTCGCGGTCACCTGCGGGGCGGGGGTGCGCGACCTGGCCGAGCGCTGGAAGGAGGAGGGCCACTACCTCCGCTCCCACGCGCTGCAGGCCCTGGCCATCGAGACCGCGGAGGCCTTCGCCGAGATGCTGCACGCCCGGCTGCGCACCCAGTGGGGCTTCCCGGATCCGCCCGGCTTGCCGCTGCAGGACAAGCTGAAGGCGCACTACCGCGGCATCCGGGTGTCGTTCGGCTATCCGGCCTGCCCGGATCTCTCGGATCAGCGCATCCTGTTCGACCTGCTCCGGCCGGAGCAGGTGGGCCTCGACCTCACCGAGGGCTTCATGATGGACCCGGAGGCGTCGGTCTCCGCGCTGGTCTTCCACCACCCCGAGGCCAAGTACTTCAAGGCCGAGTAAACCTCGGCACTTCGGCGAGTCACATGACCACGCAAGCAGAATGCACGATCGTCGTGATGCCCAGGGACCGCTTCTCCACCACCTCGGCCTGCCTGGACTCCATTCTCGAGAATACTCCCGAGCCCTTCGAGCTGAAGGCGCTCCTGGGAGGCGCCCCGGCGCACTTGAAGGCGCGCTGGCTGGAGCGCTACGCGAGCCGCGTCGACTTCACGTTTCTCCCCGACTTCAAGAATGGCGCCGAGCTGAGAAACCTGGCTCTCCGGACCATTCGGACGCGGCTGGCCGTGTTCCTGGATACCGACGTCTACGTCCGGCCGAACTGGCTCGACCCGCTCCTCCAATGCCAGCGCGAGACGGGTGCCGATCTGGTCGTACCCGTGGTTCTGGATCGGAACGACCTGATTCACACGGCCGGAAACGACTTCTTCGTCACGTACCGCAACGGTCAGGCCTACGGGATCATGGAGCTCCGCTATGCGCATCATCCGGTCTACAGTGGCGGGACGAATCTGAAGAGGCAGGACATCGCCTTTGGGGAGATTCACTGCCATCTGGTCGTAGCCGCGACGGCGGCGGAGCTGGGCATCTACGACGAGCGACTCCGCGAAGGTCATGAGATTGACTCCGGACTGACGCTCTCCCGACACGGTCGACGGATGCTGTTCGAACCCAGATCCATGGTCTATCTGACCTATCCGGAGCAGCTGGACGACATTGACGACGTGAGCATCTACGTCTGGAAATGGGACATGCCGACGATGCTCGAGGGATGGGACTACTTCAAGAAGAAGTGGAATATCGACGTCAATCCCGATGGCCGCTACGAACGATACCTGCGCGATGTCACCAACGCGCGCGTCGGCCGCTGGACACGGCGCTGGCCGTCACGCTTCTCCATCAAGGTGGATCGCGCGCGCCGTCGGTTGCGGAGCGTCCTGGTTGGGCGCTAGCGGGCCGAGGCGCGGCTCGGGCTAGCCCGACACCGCCCTATGCGTCGACTGCTGCAGGCCCCCGGTGTGAGCGCCCGCTTCCTCGGTCTGCTCGCCGAGGAGCCGCTCGACCGGAGCCGGATTCTCGACGTGGGCTGCGGGGCGGGGCGCATCTCGCTGGCCCTCGCGCCCGCCTCGAAGTGGGTCGTCGGTCTCGACCGCGAGGCGCCGCTGATCGAGGAGGCCCGCCGGCGCGCGGCGGGCGCGAAGCTCACGAACGTGGAGTTCCACGAGGCCGACGTCGAGGCCGATCCGTACGAGCGGTGGCGCCCCGACCTCGTCACCGCCCACCTCTGCGCCTCGGATGCCATCATCGAGCGCGCGGCCCGGGCCCTGGCGCCCGGCTCCTGCCTCGCGATGGTGTCCTTTCACGTGGACCAGTGGAAGGAGACCGGCAAGGTGTCGCGCTTCGCCTACGACGAGAGCCGCATGCGCGCCGCGCTGGAGACGCGCGGCTTCGCGGTCGAGGCGCTCGAGGTCGATCGCGACGTGCGCCGTTTCGACTCGGTCGAGGAGGGCCTGGCCGCCGCGGTGGGTCTCGAGGACCGCTGGAAGGCCGACGGCCGCTGGTTCCGCTACATCGCGTTCCTGGAAGGCGGCGGCCGCACGCTCACGCGCAGCCACCTCATCGTGAAGGGACGGCGCGCTTGAGCCTGGCCACCGCGGTCCTGACCGACTCCGTCAAGGCCCTCGCGCTCGAGCTGGGCTTCGACCTCGTGACCGCGGGCCCGGCCACGCCACCCGAGCACGGCCCGGCCCTCCGTCATTGGCTCGAAGCGGGCCACGCCGGCACCATGGGCTATCTGGAGCGCCGCGTGGAGGAGCGCCTCGACCCCGCGCGCGTGCTGCCCGGGGCGCGCTCCGTCCTGTGCGTGGCGCTCAACTACTTTCAAGGCGAGCCGGCGGATCCTTCCTGGGGGCCGGTGGCCCGCTACGCCTGGGGGCGCGATTACCACGACGTCATCGGGCCGCGGCTCGAGCGGCTCGCCGGGCATCTGGCCGAGGCCGCGGGCGCCCGCAGCCGGGGCTACGTGGACACCGGGCCCGTCCTCGAGCGCGACCTCGCCGCGCGGGCCGGCCTCGGCTGGATCGGCAAGAACACCATGCTGCTCCACCCCCAGCTCGGCTCCTGGTTCTTCATCGGGGTGCTCCTGACCACCGCGGATCTGGCTCACGACCAGCCGCTCGCCGATCGCTGCGGCACCTGCCGCGCCTGCCTCGACGCGTGTCCGACCGATGCCTTCGTGGCGCCCTATGTGCTCGACGCCCGGCGCTGCGTGTCCTACCTCACGATCGAGCACCGCGGCGACATCGAACCCGCGGCTCACGCCGGGATGGCCGGCTGGCAGTTCGGCTGCGACATCTGCCAGGACGTCTGTCCCTGGAACCGGAAGGCGCCTCTGACGCGGGAAGCCGCCTTCGCGCCTGCCGCGCCGTTTCCCGGCGCGGCGAGCGTCTCGGTCATGGACGACGAGTCGCTCCGGCACCGCTTCACCGGGACTCCGCTGCTTCGAGCGAAGCCTTCGGGGCTGCGTCGTAACGCCAAGATTTACCTGGATAATCAGTCATGAATCTCGATATCGGCCTGATGACGTTCGATCTCCAGGCGGTGGCCGGCTACGCGCGACGGGCGGAGGAGATGGGCTTCGGCGCGATCTGGTCCGCGGAGACGCGGCACGATCCGTTCCTGCCGCTGGCGGTCGCGTCCACCACCACGTCCCGCGTCGGCCTCGGCACCGCGATCGCGGTCGCGTTCCCGCGGAGCCCGATGGTCCTGGCCCAAATCGCCTGGGACCTGCAGAAGGCCTCGGGCGGCCGCTTCAGCCTGGGCCTGGGCTCGCAGGTGAAGGCGCACAACGAGCGGCGGTTCTCGATCCCCTGGGAGCCCCCGGGACCACGGATCCGCGAGGTCGTCCAGGCGCTGCGGGCGATCTGGGACTGCTGGCAGGGCGGCGCGCCGCTCGACTTCCGCGGACGCTCCTACCGCTTCGACCTCATGACGCCCTTCTTCAACCCGGGGCCAATCGAGCATCCGCGCATCCCGATCTACCTGGCCGGGGTCAATCCGCAGATGTGCCGGATCGCGGGGGAGGTCGCGGACGGCCTGCACGTCCACTCCTTCCACAGCGAGCGCTACCTGCGCGAGTGCGTGCACCCCGCGGTGCAGGAGGGGCTCAATCGCGGCGGCCGCTCGCGCGCCGACTTCACCTTCCGCGCCTCGACGATGGTGGTGCTGGGCGACTCCGAGGAGGAGCGGCGCCGGAACGCGCGGGCGGTGAAGAAGCAGATCGCGTTCTACGCGTCGACGCGGACCTATCAGGCGGTGCTCGCGGTCCACGGGCTCGACGAGCTCGTCCCGCGCCTGCACGCGAAGTCGCTCGCGGGCGACTGGGAGGGCATGGCCGATCTCATCAGCGACGAGACGCTGGATCACTTCGCGGTGAGCGGGTCGTTCGCGACGATCGGGCAGCGGATCCGCGAGCGTTACCGCGGCCTCTACGACCGCACCCAGCTCTACCCGTCGTTCCAGCCCTCGCTCGACGATCCACGCTGGCCCGCCGTCCTCGCCGGCTTCCAGGGCGCCCGAGAGCCTATGCTACAATCCGACCGCGAGAGGAGATCGGCATGGCCATCCTGAAAGTCGCGCGTCTCGGACACCCGGTGCTTCGCAAGGTCGCCGCCCCCGTCCCGATCGGCGAGATCCGGTCAACCGAAACCCAGCGGCTGATCGACGACATGATCGAGACGATGCGGGAATACAACGGGGCCGGCCTGGCCGCGCCGCAGGTGCACTCGCTCAAGCAGATCTGCGTGATCGAGGTGCACGGCAACCCGCGCTATCCCGACGCGCCCGCCATCCCGCTGACCGTCCTGATCAACCCGGTGGTGACCCCGCTCACCGACGAGATGGACGACGGCTGGGAGGGCTGCCTCTCGGTACCGGACATGCGGGGCGTCGTCCCGCGCTTCGGGTCGGTGCGGCTCGAAGCGCGGGACCGCGAGGGCAACCCGGTCGAGGTGGTGGCCAAGGAGTTCTTCGCCCGGGTGATCCAGCACGAGACCGATCACCTGAACGGGATCGTCTACGTCGACCGGATGCGCGACCTGTCGACGCTCACGCACCTGGCCGAGTGGAACCGCTACTGGCTCGGCAACCAGGAGCAGGACGACTAGCCGGAGCCGCCCATCAAGGCCGTCGCCGTCGTCCGTGATCTCTTCTTCGTCGCCCGCATCCGGGAGACCGCCCGCCTGGTCGGCACCCCGCTCGTCTTCGCCCGCACGCCTGAGGAGCTGGCCGCCGCCCTCGAGGGCGAGCCGCCCGCCCTGGTGATCGTGGATCTCACGACCAATGGCTGGGATTATGAGGCGATTTTCACGACCCTGGAGCGTGTGCCCGCCGCCCCGGTGCTCGGCTACACGACCCACGCCCTCGCGCGGACGACCCAGCCCTTGCACGCCCGCTGCCGGCGGGTGGTGACCAAGGAAGCGCTGACCCAGGAGCTGCCCGAGCTCCTGCAGCGAGGCCTCGCCGCGTGACCGCCGCCGAGTTCGTCGCCCGGCTCGACGAGACCAACCAGGCCGTCCTCCGCCGCCTCGCGCCCGAGGCCACCCTGAAGCCCGAGGTGTCCGGCGCGCTCAACGTCACGAACCTCCTGAAGGTCGCGCTCAAGAACGAGATCGAGGCCACCGAGATCGCGGCCCGGTGGCTCGTGGCCACCACCGACGTCGAGGTGAAGATGGCCTTCGCGCGCCAGGCCGGCGACGAGGCCAAGCACTACCGCATGATCGCCGAGCGGCTCGGGGAGCTGGGCTTCGACGCGCGCAGCTTCGACCCGCTCGCCCAGGGGTTCGGGCCGCTGTTCAAGTACCTCGACTCCCTCGAGACCACCGTCGAGCGGGTGGCGGCCGGTCAGTTCACCCGTGAGGCGATCGCGGTGGTGAAGAACCGCCAGTTCATCGAGTTCTGCGACCGCGCGGGCGACCGGATCACCGCCACCCTGTACCGCGACGTCATCGAGCCGGACGAGCGCTTCCACCATCAGCTCGGCCGCTCGCTCCTGCTCAAGCTGGCCACCACCCCGGAAACGCAGGAGGCGGCGCGGCGGGTCTCCGCGCGCACGCTGACGCTGGCGGAGGAGCTGCAGGGCGCGGCGCTCCGGACCGCCGGCATCCACCACGCTCCCGGGTGTTGATGGACGCCGATCCGGCGCTGGCCGCGTTCGCCGTGGCGGTGGATCGCCCGGACGACCAGATCCACCTGGCCCACGCCGCGCTCCTCATCGCCGCCGGCGATCGGCCCGATCTCGACGTGGACGACTACCTCGGGCGCCTCTCCTCGCTCGCGGAGGCGGCCGAGCCGGCCCGGCGGGCCGACGACGCGCTCGGACGTCTCCATCGCCTGCGCGAGTACCTCTTCGAGGAGCTCGGCTTCTCGGGAGACCGCGACGACTACTTCGATCCGCGCAACAGCCATCTGAACGAGGTCCTGAACCGCCGGCTCGGCATCCCGATCACGCTGTCCCTCGTGCTCATCGAGGTCGGGCGCCGGCTCGATCTGGAGATGGAGGGGATCGGGCTGCCCGGGCACTTCATCACCGGCGCCCGTATCGCGGGCGAGCAGGTGCTGCTCGATCCCTTCAACCGTGGCGCCCTCCTGACCACCGAGAGCTGCCGCGAGCTGGTCAGCCGCGCCCTCGGGCGGCCGGTGCGACTCGCCGCCGAGCACTTCGCGCCGGTGGGCAACCGCCAGTTCTTGACCCGGATGCTCGCCAATCTCAAGGGCGTCTACTGGCGTCGTGAGGCCTGGGACAAGGTGGTGGGGGTCATCGACCGCCTGCTCGTGCTCAACCCCGCCTCGGCGGGGGAGCGGCGGGATCGCGGCGCGGCCTGGAGCAACATGGGGCGGCTCGAGCGCGGGGTGGCCGACTGGGAGCAGTACCTCACCGACTTCCCCAACGCGGCGGATCACGAGCAGGTGCGCAACCAGCTCCGCCGCGTTCGCCAGAAGCTCGCGCAGCTCAACTGACCGCCATGCGGGTCCAGGGCGGGCAGAACCTCTACGGTTTCTCGGTGGGCATCCTGATGCTCGACACCCGGTTCCCGCGCATCCCGGGCGACATGGGCAACGCGACCACCTTCGACTTCCCGGTGCGCTACCATCGAGTGACCGGCGCCTCCCCGGACCGGGTGGTGCGCCAGGGCCAGCGGGAGCTGCTCCCGAGCTTCATCGAGGGCGCGCGCTTCCTCGAGCGCGAGGGTGTGCGCGCGGTCACCACGAACTGCGGCTTCCTCGCCAAGTTCCAGCCCGAGATGGCCGCCGCGGTCTCGATCCCGGTGTTCACCTCGAGCCTCATGCTGGTGCCGCTGGTCCACCGCATGCTGCCGGCGGGGCGCGCGGTGGGCGTCCTCACCGTGAACGCCTCCGCGCTCAACGCGGAGCACATGGCGGGGGCGGGGATCTCCTCCGAGATCCCGATGGTGGTGGCCGGGCTCGAGACCGAGAAGGAGTTCACCCGCGTCATGCTCGACGATCAGCTCACGCTCGACGTCGAGGCCGCGCGCCAGGAGCACCTCACGGTCACCCGCCGGATGATGGACGCGCACCCCGAGATCGGCGCGATCGTGCTCGAGTGCACGAACATGCCGCCCTACCGGGCGGACATCCAGGCGCTCACCGGCGTGCCCGTCTTCGACATCACGACGCTGGTCCGGATGGTGCACGAGGCGGTGCGCCACGGGCTCGCGCCGCGCCCCGCCTGATCCCGTCCCGCGCGTGACCCAGACCGCCGACGTCGTCATCATCGGCGCCGGCATCATCGGCGGCTCCATCGCCTTCCATCTCCTCGAGCGCGACCCGCGCCTGCGCGTGGTCGTCCTCGAGAAGGAGGCCGAGCCGGGGACCGGGGCCACCTCGAAGGCCACCGGGGGCGTGCGCTTCCAGTTCTCCACCGAGGCCAATGTCCGCCTGACCCAGCTCTCGTACCGCTACTTCACTCACGACCGCGAGATGCTGGGCCGCTCGGTGGACTTCCTCCGCCACGGCTATCTCTTCGTGACCACCGACGCGGCGACCCTCGAGCAGTGCCGCCGCAACGTGGAGCTGCAGCGCGGGCTGGGGGTGGCCAGCGAGCTCCTGACGCCGTCCCAGATCCAGACGTACCTGGCCCCGCTGGTGACCGGCGACCTGCTCGGGGGCACCTTCTGCGGCGACGACGGCTCCGCCGATCCGTACTCGCTGCTCTCGGGCTTCCTGACGGTGGCGCGCGGCCGGGGCCTGCGCCTGCTGACTGGGCAGCCGGTCACCGGCATCGTGAAGGCGGGCGATCGCGTCACCGGCGTTCGGACGCCGGGTGAGGAATGGTCGGCTCCGATCGTGATCGACTGCGCGGGGCCTCACGCGGACGAGATCGGTTCGATGGCCGGCGTGGACATCCCATCGAAACCCTACCGGCGCCAGGTGATGGTCACCCAGCCGCTGCCGCAACTACCGCCCGTCTTCCCTTTGATCGTCGACCTCGACACCGGCTTCTACGTCCACCGGCAGGGTCTGAGCGCGGTG
>DATFUK010000178.1:0-4248 GCA_035260865.1 Candidatus Methylomirabilota bacterium
GGCCCGATGCCGACCTCGAGGTACTGCGACCACATCCCCTTGGCGACCAGGACCTCCTTGATGCGCGCCGCCTCGGGCGAGCCGGGCGTGATGCCGCGCAGATCGGGGCCCACGATGGCCTGGATCTCGCGCCGCGCCCCGTCGGCGAGGGCCGGGTTGCCCTTGGCGCGCTCCTCGATCACCCGCTCGAGCATGCTCGCGACGAACGTCACCCCGCTCGCCTTCACCGCGTGCAGGTCCGCGGGGGCGAGCAGCCACGGCTTGCCCGCGTCGCGGGCGCCCTCCACGCTGTTGGCGGCCAGGGCGTCGAGCGTCGCGAGCCCCGGCGCGCTCTTGATCGCCGCGCGCACGTCGACCGGCTTCGCCGCGTTCAGGAGATGGCTCGTGGTCGGGTAGCGCGGCGTGAGATCCACCACGTCGTCGCCGCGCACCGCGACGACGCAGGGGCCGTCCTGGGCGGGCACCCACGCGCGGCCGACCAGCAGCGCGTCGCCCGCGTCGCGGGGCAGGCAGTCGCGGGCGGACAGCGCGGGCGCCGGGCTCATCGGAGCGCCGCGTAGACCGCGTCGACCAGTGACCGGACGCGGCGGTCCGGGTGCTTCGCGGTGCCGGTCACGTACTGGTTGGTCACGTAGCCGAAGGCCAGCCGCGCGTCCGGGTCGGCGAAGCCGATCGAGCCCCCGCGGCCCGGGTGGCCGAAGGTGCGCCGGCCGGGCCCGCACTCGAAGACGCCGTCCGGCATGCCGAGCATGAAGCCGGTGGCGAAGCGGGTGGGCAGGGTCAGCACCGCGTCGCCGCCGCGGGACTGCTCCTCGATGGCGCGGTCGATGGTGGCGGGCGCGAGCAGGCGCACCCCGTCGAGCTCGCCGCCGCGGGCCAGCGCCGCGTAGACGCGGGCCACCCCGCGGGCGCTGGTGTGGCCGTTCGCGGCGGGGATCTCCGCGGCGCGCCACGCCCGGGTATTCACCAGGTCCGGCGCGCGCGGCGGATTCAGGAAGGCGCGGCCGGAGACCGACTCGGGATCGGCGAGGAGCGTGTCCCAGATCGTCGGCTCGCCGGGCGGAGGAGGCGGCAGGACCTCCGCGGCGCGTCCGTCGGCGGCTTCCGGCACGCCGATGAAGAAGTCGGCATGCAGCGGGCCGGTGACCTCGTCGCGCAGGAACGCGCCCACCGTGCGGCCGTCCACGCGACGGATCACCTCGCCGACCAGGTGGCCGTAGGTGATCGCGTGATAGCCGTGGCGCTCCCCGGGCGTCCACCAGGGTGCGGTCTCGGCGAGCGCGTCGGTCATCGCGGTCCAGTCGAGGAGCGCCGCCGCGGGCAGGGTCGGGCGGATCGCGGGCAGCCCGGCCCGGTGGCTCAGGAGCCAGCGCACCGGGATGTCCTGCTTGCCGGCCCGGGCAAACTCCGGCCAGTAGCGCGCCACCGGCGCGTCGAGGTCGAGCTTGCCGCGCTCGGCGAGCATGTGAGCGCAGAGCGCGACCATGCCCTTGGTGGTGGAGGCGACGCTCACGATGGTGTCGGCCCCGAACGGCCGCGTGCGGGCCGCGTCGGCGTGGCCGCCCCAGCAGTCCACCACCGGGACCCCGTCGACGTACACGCACACCGCGGCGCCGACGTCCCCGCGTTCCGTGAAGTTGGCGAAGAACGTCTCGCGGACCGCGGTGAAGCGGAGGTCGCAGTGCCCGTCGATCGTCAGCATCCGCCTAGGACTCGTCGTAGCCGGCGGGCTTGCGGAAGCCGCCGACCTCGCGGGCGAGCAGCGCGGTGAAGCGGATCGGGGTCAGGTCCTCCAGATAGGGTCCGATGGCCTGCAGCCCGATCGGCAGCCCCTCGCGCGAGACGCCCACCGGGAACGCGGTGGCGGGCTGGCCCGGCACGTTGGACAGCGCGGGATAGCACAGGCTCTGCAGATACGGCTGCGGCTGGCCGTTCACCGGCAGGGTGATGGTGGTGTCGCTGGCGTCCATCGGCCACGCCCGCTCGATGTGCGGGTAGGCGAGCACGTTGATGGCCGGGGCGAGCAGCACGTCCCAGTCGCGGAAGAACGCGCGCCAGGCCGCGCGGTGCTGCTCGCGCCGGCCGTGCCAGAGGAGGAAGTCGCTGGCCGAGCCGTCGAAACCCCGCGCCTGCGCGACCGAGAGATCGTCGCCCAGCGCGCGGAACATCGCGCTGCGCTGCCGCCGCGTCTCCGCGTCCATGCGCGCGCCGGTGATCGCGGCGAGCAGGGTGCGGTAGAAGCCGTGGTACTCGCGGTGATCGCCGAGCCCCTCGGGCTGCGCTTCCTTGACCACGCAGCCCAGCTTGCCCAGGCGCGCCACCAGGTCCTGCTGCGCGGCCCAGATCTGCTCGTCCACCGGATGCCACGGGATCGGCGGCAGCACCGCCACCCGGAAGTCGGCCAGCCGCTCCCGGCGCGCGGGCGGCAGCGCGACCTTCCACGCCACGTCCTCGCCGACGTCGGGGCCGGCCAGGACCGAGAGCGCGAGCTCGAGATCCTCCGCGCTGCGCGCGAGCGGGCCCTGCACGCCCATCACCACCGCCGGGTTCGGCATGGGGGGCATCGGGAACTGGCCGCTGCGCGGCAGCAGGGTCTCGCTCGGCCGGTGGCCGTAGACACCGCAGAAGACCGCGGGCACGCGGATGGAGCCGCCGATGTCCGAGCCGACCTCGAGCGCGCTCAGTCCGGCCGCGATGGCCGCCGCGCTGCCCCCGCTGCTCCCGCCCGGCGTCCGGGCCAGGTCCCACGGATTGCTGGTGCGCCCGAAGATCGGGTTGGCCGACTGCCAGTCCGCGAGCATCGGGGGCACGTTGGTCTTGCCGAGCAGCACCGCGCCCGCCTCCCGGGTCCGCGCGGCGGCGGCGCCGTCGTGCGCGGAGACGTAGCCCTTCCAGTCCGGGACGCCGCAGGTGGTTCCGAGCCCGGTGACGTTGATCGATTCCTTCAGGGTGATCGGCAGCCCGAGGAGCGGCTTCGCCTCGTTGCGGCCCCGGGCCTGGTCGGCGCCCTTCGCCGCCTGGCGGGCACGGTCGAAGTCGCGTACCACCACCGCGTTGAGCCGGCGGTCGTGCCGCTCGATGCGGCGGATGTAGAGGTCGGTCAGCTCCGCCGAGCCGACCGCGCCCCGGCGCAGCGCGGACAGCAGCGTGGTCGCGCTCGCGAACGGATCCAGGTCCGCCATCACCGCACCCAGCCGCCGTGCACCGGGTGGTGCGAGCAGATGAACTCCACGAACGCGGGGCGGCCCTTGGCGTTCTCGTCGAAGGCGCGCTTGAGCGCGGGGATGATCTCGGCGGGCTGGGTCACGTCCTCGCCGTGGAAGCCGACCGCCCGCGCCATGCTCGCCATGCACGCGTTGCCGTGCTCGGACACCTTCCAGGTGTAGGGATCGTGGCCCTCGCCCCAGAAGCCGGGGCCGTAGCCGGAGTAGCCGCCGTTGTTGATGTGGATCGTGGTGATGCCGATCTGGTAACGGGCCACCGCCTCGAAGTTGCCCATCATGTAGCAGACGCCCGCGTCGCCGGTCACGAGCACGCACTGCCGCTGCGGATAGGCGAGCTTGGCCGCCACCGCCCCGGCCAGGCTGAAGCCGAGGGTGGAGACGTTGCCCCAGCCGAGGTAGCCGCGCGGGATCTGGGCCTCGTAGACGGTGCTGGTCTGGTCGCGGGTGTTGCCGGAGTCCGCGGTGAGGAACGAGTTCTTGGGATCGAGGACCTTGGCGAGGTCGCCGAAGACGCGATAGGGATTGATCGGCGTCTCGTTGGACTCGAGCCACGGGCGGAACTTGTCCTTGAAGATCTGCCGCTGTCCCTTGATCTCCTCCAGCACCTCGGGCCGCTTGCGCGGGCCCTTGGCCTGGAGCTCCTGGACCAGGGCCTGGAGCGTGAGCTTGGCGTCGCCGATCACCGCGTGCCGGGTCTCGTAGCTGCGGTTGATGTCGAGGGTGTCGATCGTGCACTGGACGATGGTCTTCTTGTGCGCGTCCGGCACCGTGTGGCTGAAGCGGCCGGGGAAGAGGCTCGAGCCGACCGAGAAGAGGAGATCGCACTTGCGCAGGAAGTGATCGACCATCGAGCCGCGCACGCCGATCGAGAGCGGGTGGTTCTCCGGGAACACGCCCTTGGCCTTGAGCGTGGTCATCACCGGGATCTGGGCCGCCTCCGCGAACTGCAGCAGCTCGGCCGCCGCGTCCGCGTAGCAGACGCCCTCCCCGATGTGCAGCAGGGGATCCTTGGCCGAGAGGAGGG
>DATFUK010000179.1:0-4317 GCA_035260865.1 Candidatus Methylomirabilota bacterium
CCCCCGCCGATCGCCGAGCCGCCCCGCGCAGTAGGCGTCCGACGGATCGCCGAACGGGGTACGCACGCGCACCCAGTGCAGGTCCTCGATCCCCTCCATCTCGTAGAGCCCGCTGCCTCCGATGATGCCGAGCGCGGGCTCGCCGCCCGCCTTGGTCCCGGCCGCGCTCATGCGCCGATCTCCTCGAGCTGCCCGTGGGTGCGGTCCGCGTGGGCTTCCGTGATCGTGAGCGGCACGACGCGGCGGCCGAGGGTGTCGGGGCCGTCGAAGAGCACCTCGATGTAGTTGTCAGTGAGGCCGGCGAGGAGGCCGGTGCGCCGATCGCGCGCGCCCAGCACCACCGCGTCGCGCCGACGGCCGATCAGCCCACGGCGGAAGGCCAGGCTCTTCTCGTGGCCCAGCCGGCGCAGGCGTCCGCTCCGCTCGCGGATCACCGCGGCCGGCACGTGGCCGGGCCGGGACGTCGCCTCGGTCCCCTTCCGCTCGGAGTACGCGAACACGTGGAGCGACGAGAACGGCAGCGCCTCGACGAAGCGCAGCGTCGCCTCGAAGTCGTCTTCGGTCTCGCCGGGGTGGCCGGCGATGACGTCGGCGCCGAGCCCCAGGCCGGGAATCGTCGCGGTGAGCCGGTCCACGAGGGCGCGGTACATGCCGGTGTGGTACGGGCGTCGCATCAGGCGGAGCACGCGGTCGCTGCCGCTCTGCAGCGGCAGGTGCAGATGGGGCGCCACCACCGGCAGGGTCGTCACCGCGTCGACCAGCTCGGGCGTGAAGTAGGACGGGAGCACCGAGGACAGGCGCAGCCATCGGAGCCCGTCAATCTCCGCGAGCTCCCGGAGGAGGGCGGCGAGGGTGGTGCGGGGGTAGAGATCCCGGCCGTAGTGGCCGATGTCCACGCCGGTGAGCGTGACGTCGAGGTAGCCGACGGCCACGAGGTCGCGCACCTGGTCGAGCACGACCTTCGACTCCTGGCTCCGGCTCCGCCCGCGCGCGGCGGGCACGATGCAGAAGGCACACCGGTGCTGGCAGCCGTCCTGGATCTTCACGAACGCGCGCGAGCGGCCGGTCACCCGCGCGAAGGGCGCGATCGGCACGTCACGCGCGGCGCCGATGTCCGCCACCGCCACGTCGGGCCTCGCCCGCTTGGCGAGGGACCCGAGCAGCTCGGGCAGGCGGTACTTCTCCTGGTTGCCCACGACCAGGTCCACCCCGGCGATCGCGGCGGCCGCGGCCGGGTCGGTCTGGGCGAAGCAGCCGGTCACGACCAGATAGGCCTCGGGGTTCTCGCGCGCGATGCGGCGGATGAGCTGCCGGTCGGAGAAGTCCGCGCGGCCGGTCACCGTGCAGGTGTTGATCACGAAGACCTGAGCGCCGGCCGCGGGCTCCACCACCCGGAAGCCGCGGCTTTCCAGCAGCGCGCCGATCTCCCGCGACTCGACCTGGTTGAGACGGCAGCCGAGGGTGGCCAGGGCCACCGTCACCGGCGCGCTCATACCGTGACCGTCGCCTCGCGGAGCTGGCCGCAGGCGGCGCCGATGTCCTCGCCCTTGCTCCACCGGACGGTCGCCCGGATGCCGTGCTCGAGCAGGACGGTCTGAAAATCGAGGATCCGCGCCAGCGGCGGCCGCGAGAAGCTCGAACCCTCCCAGTCGTTGAACGGGATCAGATTGATCTTGCCGCGGATGCCCTTGAGCAGCTTCACGAGGCGGCGCGCGTCCTCGACCGAGTCGTTGACGCCGTCGAGCAGCACGTACTCGAAGGTCATGCGCTGGCGGAATGGCAGCGGGAAGCGGCGGCACGCGGCGAGCAGCTCCTCGATCGCGAAGCCCCGGTTGACCGGCATGATCCGGTCACGGATCTCGTTGCTGGTGGCGTGGAGCGAGACCGCCAGGTTGACCCGGAGGTTCTCCTTGGCCAGCCGCTCGATGCCGGTCACCAGGCCCACCGTGGAGACCGTGATCCGGCGGGGCGAGAACGCGAAGGCCTGCGGGTCGGTCAGGAGATGGAGCGACTTCACGGTGGCGGTGTAGTTGGCGAGGGGCTCGCCCATGCCCATGTAGACGATGTGGGTGATCCGGAGGCCCTCGGCCAGCCCCTGGCGCGCCGCCACCACCTGGGCCACGATCTCGCCGGCGCTCAGGTTGCGCTCGAGCCCCATCGTGCCCGTGTAGCAGAAGGCGCAGCCGAAGCCGCAGCCGACCTGGGTGGAGACGCAGAGCGTGAGCCGATCCGCGTCGGGCATCAGCACCGCCTGCACCCGCGCGCCGTCGCGGTAGCGGAGCACGAGCTTCTGGCTGCCGTCCTGCGACGGGGTGCGCCGCTCGACCTCGGGCACGTCCGCGCTCGCCGTCGCGGCCAGCGCGGCGCGGAAGTCCCTGGGCAGGTCGGTCATCGCGTCCGGGTCGGTCACGTTCTTGACGAAGATCCACTGGGCGAGCTGGCGGCCCCGATAGCGCGGGGCGCCCAGACTCTCGGCCAGGGCCTCCATCTCGGCGGGCGACAGATCGAGTAGATTCGTCGAGGACATACGCAACGTTGGATGATAGCACAGCGCCCCCTCGCCCACCGGTGGGCGCGGCCCTCATCGGATCTTAACCGCCGCGTAACCGTCCGGCCGGTACCCTCACCGGCGATGTGGCCCGATCACCCGCTGGGCGTCGATCTCGCGCGGATCTTCGAAGCCGACTGGTGCCGTCGCGTTCCCGCCGACGCCCTCGTGCTCGGGACGCGCTGCGAGGGCGAGCGCATCCTCGACCGGAGGCGGCACCGCTGCCGGCTCGACCCCGCGCACGAGGGGGAGCACGTGTGCTGGTGCGAGCGCACGCTCGGCAAGCCGGATGGCCCGTCCACCGCGCGGGCCCTCCGGGCGATCGTGGCCTCGATCGGGCTGCGCCTCGCGTGGATCGTGCTGATCGTGATCGCGCTCGGCTGTGCCGGCCGGGGCGCCGGCACGATCACCGCCCCGGCCGAGTTCGCCGGCACCTGGCTCGGCACCTTCTGGCAGGTCAACGCGGGTGACACCGGCTACATCCACGGCGATCTCGCGTTCGAGCTCAGGCCGGACGGCCGCTACGCGGGCACGTGGACGACGCGGGTCGTGGCGGGATCGTCCCGGGGTGGAACGACCCAGGTCGCGGGTCGGTACACGGTGGCCGGCGGCCGCGTGACCCTGATCGATTCGCGGCGACTGACGCCGCGGCGCGCGGGCGAGACCCTGTATGGCGTCACCGTGGATCCCGGGAGCGGGCGCACGGTCCAGGTGCGCCTGGATCGGACGGCGCGGCCTAGCGGCTGAACTCGACCGCCGGCGCGCTCTCGTGGTATCGGCCGCATCCGGACACGCTCAGGGCGATCAGGACGAGGGCTCCGGACAGGGTCCCGCGGACCATGCCGCCGCCGAGCGCTTCATCGGGTCAGCCCGGCGTCTCCGTCTCGTGTCCGGCTTTCGTCAGCCAGAGCGGCATGCCCATGTCACGGTACATCGTCGTCGCGGTCTCCAGGTGCTCCCGGGCCTGTTGGCTCCCGCCCGTCCGTCGGTACTGGTTGCCAAGCCCGAGATGGCAGTGGGCCACGAGCGGTGACATCCCGAGCTCCGCCGCGAGCGCGAGCGCGTCACGGTAGTGGTCCGTGGCCCTCTCCGGAGGCTCGTGAGCGGTGGCGACCTCGCCGAGCAGGCGGAGGGCCCACGCCTCGTGGCCGCGTTGCCCGCCCTCGCGGGCCAGCGCGAGGGCTCGCGTCGCGCAGTCGTGCGCGTCATCGAGCCGGTCGGCGAGGACGTACGCTTCGCCCAGGTAGACGAGGACGAGCGGCTGGAACAGTCGAAGCCCCATGGACTCGAGCGCGCGCAGCGCCTGCTCCAGCAGCGGGAGGCCCTCGGCGATCTGCCCCGAGAGCGCGCGCACGTAGCCCAGGCTGGCCGTGTTCAGGACCGAGTAGAAGGTGAGGGTCCACTCACGGCTCAGGGCGAGCCCGCGCTCGAGCAGGCCAAGCGCGCCGTCGAGCTCCCCCCGGACGATGTGGAGATAGGCGAGGATCCAGCACCCGGAGGCCAGGCTGTACGGGTGACCGAGGGTCTCCGCGCGGAGGATGCCATCCTCGACGTGGACGATCCCTTCCTCGAACCGGCCGAGGTCGGCGAGGATCCAGGTCAAGTAGGCGCGGGCCATCACCGCGGGAAATCCGGGGAGGCCGAACCGTTCGCGGCTCCGATCACCGTCTAGGAGTTGCAAGACCTTGCCGAGAAGGAGCTCGGCCTGTCGATAATCCCCGGTCGCGAGGCAGGCCACGCCGAGGTAGAGGTTCCCGGTCACCTGGAGC
>DATFUK010000180.1:0-3018 GCA_035260865.1 Candidatus Methylomirabilota bacterium
CTCACCCTTGAAGATCCACACCTTCACCCCGATCGCCCCGAAGGTGGTGTGCGCCTCCGCGAGCCCGTAGTCGATGTCGGCGCGGATGGTGTGCAGCGGCACCCGCCCGTCGCGGTACCACTCGCGCCGCGCGATCTCCGCTCCGCCCAACCGGCCCGCGCAGGCGATCCGGATGCCGTCGGCGCCCAGGCGCAGGGCCGAGGTCACCGCCTTCTTCATCGCGCGCCGGAAGGCCACCCGCTTCTGGAGCTGCAGGGCCACGTTCTCGGCCACCAGCTGCGCGTCGAGCTCGGGATGCACCACCTCTTCGATGTTGAGGTAGACCTCCTTGGCGGTCCGCATCTGGATCTCGTTCTTCAGCTTCTCCACCTCGGCCCCCTTGCGGCCGATGATGATGCCGGGCCGGGCCGTGAAGATCGTGATGCGCGCGCGGTTGGCCGACCGCTCGATGTCGATCCGCGAGATCCCCGCGTGGTAGAGCGCCGACTTGATGTAGCGGCGGATCTTGTGGTCCTCGTGCAGCAGCGCCGCGTAACCCTTGGTGGCGAACCAGCGTGAGCTCCACGTGCGCGTGACCCCCAGCCGGAACCCGATCGGATGTGTCTTCTGACCCATGACTACCTCTTGTCTCCTCGCGCCGCCGCGCGCCCGGCGACCGTCTCGTCGCTCAGCTCGATGGTGAGGTGGCTCGTGCGGTGCTTGATGAAGTAGGCGCGCCCCATCGCCCGCGGGGACACCCGCTTCATGGACGGCCCGCCGTCGGCCACCGCCTTGACGACCCGGAGGTCGTCGAGATTCCGCACCTGGTGGTTGTGCTCCGCGTTGGCGATGGCGGAGCGCAACACCTTCTCGATCAGGCGGCCGGCCGCCTTCGGGGTGTACTGCAGGGTCGCCAGCGCCTCGCCCACCGACTTGCCCCGGATGTGATCCAGGACGAGGCGGGCCTTGGTCGCGGGCACCCGGATGTAGCGGGCGGTCGCTTTCGTACGCATGCTCAGGACTTCCCGGTCGGGGACGCGGAGGCCTTCTCGGCCTGCCCGTGCGCCTTGAAGGTGCGAGTCAGCGCGAACTCGCCGAGGCGATGCCCCACCATGTTCTCGGTGATGTACACCGGGATGAACTTCTTGCCGTTGTGCACCGCGAGGGTGTGCCCCACGAACTCGGGGATGATGGTCGACCGGCGCGACCAGGTCTTGAGCACCTTCTTCTGACGCGTGCGGTTCAGCTCCTCGACGCGCTTCTCGAGGCGCTCCTCGATGTACGGGCCCTTCTTCGTTGACCGTCCCATGGTCTGTCCCGCTCCCTATTTCGTCCGCCGGGTCACGATGTAGCGATCCGACGGTCGCGCCCCGCGCCGCGTCTTGTAGCCCTTGGTCGGCTTGCCCCAGGGCGTCATGGGATGGTTGCCCTTGCCCTTACCCTCGCCGCCGCCCATCGGATGGTCCACCGGGTTCATCACGGTGCCCCGCACGGTCGGGCGGAAGCCCTTCCACCGCACGCGACCGGCCTTGCCGACGGATACGTTCTCGTGATCCAGGTTGCCCACCTGGCCGATGGTGGCCATGCAGTCGAGCTTGACCTGCCGCACCTCACCGGAGGGCAGCTTGATATTGGCGTGGTCGCCCTCCTTGGCCAGGAGCTGGGCGAGGGTGCCCGCGCTGCGGCACAGCTGGCCGCCCTTGCCGGGCTGCAGCTCCACGTTGTGCACGAGGGTGCCCAGCGGGATGTTCCGGATCGGCAGCGCGTTGCCGGGCAGGATGTCGGCCTGCGGCCCCGACATCAGGATGTCGCCGGGCTTGAGCCCGAGCGGCGCGATGATGTAGCGCTTCTCCCCGTCCCGGTAGTGGAGCAGGGCGATGCGCGCGGAGCGGCCCGGATCGTACTCGATCCCCGCGACCTTCGCCGGGATGCCGAACTTCTCGCGGCGGAAGTCCACGTCGCGGAGCATGCGCTTGTGCCCGCCGCCCCGGTGCCGCACCGTGATGCGGCCGTAGCCGTTGCGCCCGTTGGTGCGCCGCTTGGGGCTCAGCAGGCTCTTCTCCGGCGTCTTCTTGGTGATGTCCTCGTTGGTGACGAAGGTCATGTAACGCCGGGCCGGCGAGGTGGGCTTGACCGTACGGATTCCCATGGTGCTAGGCGCCCTCCACGAGCTCGATCTTGTGACCGGGGGCGAGCGTGACCATCGCCTTCTTCCAGCTCCGGCGCCGCCCTTCGAACTTGCCCATGCGCTTCCACTTGCCCTCGCGGGCCTGGGTGCGCACGTCGGCCACCTTCACGTTGAAGACCTTCTCCACCGCGTGGCGGATCTCCACCTTGTTGGCGTCCACCGCGACCTCGAAGGTCACCGTGTTCGTGACTTCCTTCTGCTGCATGCTCTTCTCGGTCATCAGGGGACGGACGAGCACCGAGCGCGGATCCCTCATGACTTGAGCGTCTCCTGCAGCGCGAGCAGCGCCGCCTTCTCGAACACCACCCGCTCGCTCCGGATGAGCTGGTAGACCGACACGTGCCCGGGCGTCTCCAGCGAGAGCCACGCCACGTTGCGCCCGGCGCGCTTGAGCCCGTCCGACAGCTCGGAGACCACCAGCAGGGTGGGCTGTCCCGTGATGCCGAGCCCCTTGAGCCGGGTCGCCAGCGTCTTGGTCTTTGCGTCGGTCACCCCGAGCGACTCCACCACCAGGAGCTCGCTCGCCCCCAGCTTCGCGGCCACCGCCTCCCGCAGCGCGGCCCGGCGCATCTCGGTGGGCAGGCGCTTGTCGTACTTGTGCGGCCGGGGCCCGAACGGCTTGCCGCCGCCCTTCCACTGGGTGGCCCGGATCGATCCCTGGCGCGCGCGCCCGGTGCCCTTCTGCTTCCACGGCTTGCGCCCGCCCCCCGAGACGTCGCTGCGCCCGCGGGTCGAGTGGGTGCCGGTGCGCCGCGCGGCGAGCTCCTTCACCACCGCCTGGTGGAGCAGCGGCACCCGCGGGGTGCCGCCGAACACGTCGTCGGACAGCTCGAGCGTCTGGGCCTTGCCGG
>DATFUK010000181.1:0-7155 GCA_035260865.1 Candidatus Methylomirabilota bacterium
CCGCCGCATCGCCGCGCACCTGCTGGAGGCGGCGCCCGAGGACGTCGCGCTGCGCGACGGACGCTTCGTCGTCGCGGGCACCGACCGCGACGTCGCGTGGAGCCGCGTGGCGCGCACCGCGTATCAGCCGCGCCAGCTCCCGCCCGGGCTCGAGCCGGGGTGGAGCGACACCGCGGCGTTCACGCCGCCCGCGGTCACCTTCCCCAACGGCTGCCACGTCTGCGAGGTCGAGGTGGACGCCGAGACCGGCGTCGTGCGCGTGCTCCGCTACACCGTGGTGGACGACGTCGGGCGCATGATCAACCCGCTGCTGGTGAAGGGGCAGATCCACGGGGGCATCGTGCAGGGCCTGGGCCAGGGCCTGGCCGAGGTGCTGATCTACGACGAGACGGGCCAGGTGCTCGCCGGCTCGTTCATGGACTACGCGATGCCCCACGCCGACGAGATGCCGTTCTTCGACGTGGATGCCCACGAGGTGCCGACCCGGGTCAACCCGCTGGGCGCCAAGGGCGTGGGCGAGGCCGGCACGGTGGGGGCCCTGCCCGCGCTGATGAACGCGGTCAACGACGCGCTGGCCCCCCTCGGGGTCCGGCACCTCGACATGCCGGTGAGCCCCGAGCGCGTCTGGCAGGCGATCCGCGCCGCCGGGGGTATCGAGTAGTTCCTACACGCCAGAAGCGTCACGCGCCGAACAGCGCTCGCCCGCGCGTCTCGTAACCTGCCATGGCCACAACGATTTCCTCTGGCACTGCCGATGCACTCCTGATGGGCATCATGGGCCTCCACGCAAGCGCCACCATCACGACCGGCCGCATCCTCGTCGTCGAAGACGACCCCGGCGCCCGGGACTTCATCGTCTCCAGCCTGCGCGCCGACGGCCACGACGTGGACGCCAGCGGCAACGCCTTCGAGGCCCTCCGCCTGCTCGGCCGGCAGTGCTACGACCTGATCGTGTCCGACCTGATGATGCCCGGGGTCGACGGCCCGAGCCTCTACTCGGCGGTGGCCAGCCGCTGGCCGAGCAACCCGCCGCACTTCGTGTTCATGTCTGGGCTCGCCAACACCTCCTCTTTCGAGGGTTTCCTGAAGGTGATCCACGCGCCCCTGCTCCCGAAGCCGTTCAAGGTCGCCGCCCTGCGCCGCGCCATCCGGCGCATCCTGCAGCCCCGCCCCTGACCCGAGCAACCCAGCAACCCGAGGGCGCCGGTAACCCCCACCCAGCACTCTCTACCGCCCCGGCGACGGCGCCCTCGTCCATCGACCCCACAGCGCCGCGACTGCGCGCATATCCTCGCCGGGCACATGGCTTGCTCCTCGCTGATTCCAAGAGGAGACGACACCATGACCTGGAAGACATTGCTTGCCGTCATCACAACCAGCCTCATCCTGGCCGGAGCCGCGGCCGCGCAGACGCCCGGCACTCCGGGCGCCCCGCCCGCTCCGGGCACGCGGGGCCCCGTGGCGCCGCCGACTCCGGGTGCCACTACCCCGACCCCGCCGGGCACCACGACTCCCGGCATGCCCAGCAGCCCGACGCCGGGCTCGCCCAGCATCAACGACCCGAGCACCACCAATCCGACCTTCCCGTGCCCACCCGGTCAGGCCCGGCGGCCCGGGAGCCCTTCCTGCATCCCGGGACCGGCCCCGACCCCGAACAGGTAACGCGCAGGACGCGGGCGTCGACGCGCGGCTAGCCGGCCAGGCGCCACTGCGCGAGCGACGCCCGCGCGTCTCCCCCGCTCTTGTCGGGCACGATCGCCAGCTCGAGCACCGTCACCCCGGCGAGCTCCACGCGATAGTCTTCCGCTTCCCGAATCGTCTCCGGCGGCCCGAAGTTCCACTGCTGGCGCAGGATCTCCCGGAACGATCGCCCGCCGTCCGGCGACCAGCGCAGCACGAACTCCTGCGTGCGCGTGGTGTCCGCCTCGATGAAGAGCAGCCACATGCGGCTCAGGCGCTGCGGCCGGTCGAAGATCAGGCGGATGGTCTGCTCGCCCGGCTGCGCGGCCCGCCACCCGGCCTCCTCCGCCGGCACCAGCGCGGCCTCGATCGGATACGCGACATCCTCGGATGTCACCTCGACCTGGGCGAGCTGCTCCAGATCGAGCCATTCGGGCTCGGGACTCTCGGCATGCCCCCGGGGCGCCGGGCTCGTCACATGCTTACGCATCGCTCCCTCCTTCTCCTTGTAGAAATTACACACCGTTCTTACCGGCCAACGTGGGTCCCTGTCGCATATCGTCGCGTCAATCCATGCTTGTGCATCCGGCATGCCCGTTGCGTTGCCATGCGCGAGGAGGCACGCCATGGACCCACGCGAAGACCGTTTTCCGGACTCGACGTCGGTCGAGGGACCGTGTCCCCGCTGCGGCCGTCTGCTCAAGGCGATCCACACGGTCAGCCAGTACCGCCGCCCCAGCGTAGCGCTGCTCCAGTGCGCCCGGTGCCGGTATACGTGCCAGACCGTGGTGCCGGGGCTGTGGCCCGACGAGGCCTTTCCACGAACGCCATCACCAGGGAGGTGACGCCATGGTGCAGAGAAAGCAGTTCGAGGGGCCGGGAGGCTACAACATCGCCATCGCCGCCGAGCGGATGAAGGACGGGAAGTGGTCGGCGGTCACGACCATCCAGCAATCCACCCAGACCGGCGAGCGCAACATCGACCTGCCGATCTCGGATGCGCGATTCGCGACCGAGGAGGAGGCCGAGAACTTCGAGGTGAGCCGCGCCCGGGAGTGGATCGAGAAGAACGCGCCGCGGCTCGTCGCCCTCCTCGTGTTCCTGACCAGCGTGACGCGGTAGCACCGGAAGGCGGGGATTTCCTTCCCACTCCGGTCGGGAAGTTCCTACCGGCCGCGTCCGACGTGCCTGCGCGGACCCGTAGTTTTCGGCGCTCTTGACCCGATTCCTTGCTGGCACAGGCGTTGCTGTTCGGGCTCGAGGGCCCAGAGGCCCGCGACACCCAGCAAGGAGGTTCCAGCTTGGCCATCCTGCATCAGTCTTCCGACGTCTCTGGTGATGCGCCCGGGCATGCCGCGACCCGGACGGCCGAGCTGCTGGCGGAGCTGAGCCCTAACAGCGACCTGGTGTGGCTCGTGGACCGCGTGTCCCGGGCGAAGCTCCCCTGGGTGGTCATTCCCGGCGCCGCCATCACGGCGTGGGAAGGGCGAGATCCAGCCGGCTGGGCGAAGGTGTCGGAGTGGCTCAACGCTGGTGGCGTGACCGTCGTGCAGATCTGAGCTAGTCCGGGATCGCGATGAATATCCCCCGCCGGCTCCTTGTCCCCGCCCTCGGTCTCACCTTGTCGATCGGCCTCGTCGCTACCGGCCTCGCTCACGCCCTCGACATGCGCGGAAGATCTCCAGCTGACCTCTCGGCTGCCGAGTCGGACGCCTGGGGCAAGGAGCCGAACGAGCTCGTGATCGCCAAGGGCCCTGGAGGTGGTGGCGGTGGCGCAGCCGGAGCTGGTGCCGGGGCCGGCGCGGGGGCGGGAGCTGGCGCTGCCGGCGGTGTTGGTGCGGGAACCGGGGCCGGCGCTGGCACCGGTGGAGCTGCCGCTGGAGGCTCGTCGAGCGGGGGAGGAGCCGGGTCTCCATCGAGCTCAGGAGGAAGCTGGGATGGCAGTGGCGTGGTAAGGCCGGCTCTACCGTCCCCGGCCTCTCCACCGGTCCCCTCCGCTCGGCCGGCCGAGCCTCCGGCTCAGCTCACCACCACGCTCGATCTCGCCCGCGCGGACATGGCCGCGGGCGCTTTCGCCCAGGCGCAGTCGCGAACGGACACGGTGCTGCGCGCTCACCCCGCGCCCACCGTGCGCGCGACCGCTCTCGTCCTCGCCGGCGACGCCGCGTACGGGATGGGGGCCTATCGCCTGGCCGCCGAGCGCTACGAGGAAGCGCTGCAGAGCGATGAGCTGCCACCCGAGGCGCCGCACGCCACCTTGGCCCTGGGATGGGCCGAGCTGCGGCTGGGACGCCGCGAACAAGCGCGCCTGACGTGGATGCGTGTCGCTCGCCAGTTCCCGGCGGATCCAAGCGCGTCCACCGCGCTGCTCCTGGCCGCGGAGCTCTCCGCCCAGACCGGCGAGACGGTGGTCGCGCGCAAGCTCCTCGACCGCGCGCTCGAAGGCTATCCGGGGACTGCGGATGCGGAGATCGCGCGGCTGAGCCGCTCGATCATGGCCATGCGTGACGGGCGAAGCCAGGACGCGGCCCGCGACCTGCGAACGGTGGTCCGGGCGGGTGGCCCGGCGGCGGTGATGGAGCGCCGAGCACTGCTCGAGTCCCTCACGGCCACGAGCGCGCCGGCGGGCCCGGAGCGGCAGACGCTCCTCACCCGCCGCTACGCGACCGGGCAGGCCGGCCTCACCGTGACGGACGCCCGCCCGCGGCGCGACGAGAGCGCCGGAACGCTCGAGGGATTCGCCGCTCCGTTCCTCGACGGGGCCGGCGATCCGGAGACGACGCCCCGTGTGCTCCACGCGCTGCTGCTCGTCGCGGTGGAGGACAAGGCATGGGCGGAGGTCGACACGCTGGCCGGCCGCCTGGTCGACCGATTCCCCGGCTACGCGCCGGCGCCCGCGCTGATGGCCCGGATCGCGGGCGAGGCCGCCGCCGCGGAGCAGTGGCCCATCGTGCGAACGGGCTACGGGTACGCGATCGTCCGCTCCCGCCCGGCCGACCTGCCACCGAAGGGCCAGGTCGACTTCGCCGAGGCGCTGTTCCGGACGGGCGACGCGGCCCGGGCCCGCGTCGACCTCGCCCGCTTCGTGGATATCAGGCCCGCAACCGCGGAGACGGCCCGCGCGCTGCACCTCCTGGCCAAGGTCAACGAGTCGCTCGACGAGCCCGCCGCGGCCCTGACCGCGTACGGGCGCCTGCATCGCGGCTACCCGTACTCCGTGTGGACCGATCAGAGCCTTCTCCCCTATGCCCGGCTGCTCCAGTACGCGGCGGGACAGCAGAAGGAGGCGCGGACCCTGCTCGAGGAGATCGTGCAGCGCACGGCCGGCGAGGAGCGCACCGAGGCCTCGTTCAGGCTCGCCCAGATCCTGGCCGCCTCGGGCGAGCATCCGCGCGCGGTGGACTGGTACATGGCCGCCGCGTACGGCACGGCCGAGCGCTCGCGCTGGTACCGGGCCGCCTTGCTCGGCGCCGGTCGCTCGCTGGTCGCGCTGAAGCGCACGCCGGCCGCGCTCGCCATGTACCGTAGCATCCTGCCCTCGCCGCCGATCGGCCCGCTGCCGCGCGACGGCCGCCCGGCCCCGGAGCTCGCCGCGGCGGTCGAGGAGCCGGAGCTGGTGGCCGAAGCCGCGTATCAGATCGCGGAGATCGCGCGGAGCGCCGGTCGCCACGGGGAAGCCGTCGACATGTACCTCACCGCCGCCTACCTCGCGCCCGGATCACAGGGGCGCGCGCTCATGGGGGCGGTGCGCTCGCTCGTCGCGCTCGGCGACCGGGACTCGGCGCAGGCGATCTTCCGGCGGCTCGTGGAATCGAGCGGCGAGGAGTCCGAGATCCTCACCCAGGCGAGCAAGGTGTTCAGCGGGTCTCGTCAACCTTGAAGATCTTCGCGCCCACGGCCTCCTCGACGCGCGCGTCGCGCACGCGGAAGAAGCTCACCCCGTAGGTCCGGTCGACGTGGTGCCCGGCCTCGAACCTGCCGCGAATCCGGTAGACGCGGCTCGGATCGTAGCGAAGGGACAGCCCCCGGGCCGTGTAGATGTAGACCGTCTCGTCCTGCCCGCTCGGCAGCTCGCAGCAGTAGTTGCCCGTGCCGGAGACGCGGCTCAGCAAAAAGAACGACAGGTCGGGCGGCCCCGCGGGAATGATGAACCCCTGGATCTCGACCTCTCGTCCGCTGTAGGCCATGATCCCCTGGGTCAGCCCGAAGTTCGCCCGCATCGAGTCGGCGAGCTGGGCGAACGTCAGCCGCGGCACCTCCTGGCCCCGCGCGGGCATCGCGAGAGGCAGGGCCAGCGCCACGACCAGCGTGACGATCAAGGCCGGACCGAGCCGCATGGGGTCAGAGCGCGGCAAGGTTCTCCGCCACCTCCGTGCGATAGGCGAGCACCGCCGGCAGCAGGCCGGCCAGCGCGCCGAGGACCACGACCGCCGCGAAGATCGCGGGCTGGAGCGCGCTCAACGCGAACGCCGGCGAGACCGGCCCGCTGCGCCCCGCGAGCAGGTGGGCGCCGAGGTACGCGGCCGCGTGCCCGCCCAGGATCCCGGCGAGACCACCCAGCGCCGCGATCGCGCAGGACTCCAGCAGGACGATCGCGAGGATCGTGATCCGCCGGGCCCCCAGGGCTCGCATCGTGGCGATCTCGCGCCGGCGCTGGAGCGCGGCGTTGTACATCGTCACGAACAGGTAGAGCACGACCACGACGACCACGACCCCGAGCACGACCGCGAGCACCTCCCGCACGAGACCCAGCAGGTTGAAGATGTTGAGGAGGACGACGCTGGGCAGGACCGCCTGCGTCTCCGGCTCGAGGTTCCATCCCCGGTGCAGCGCGGGAAGGTCCGACAGGCGCTTCGGTCGGACGAGGACCGCGGTGAGCGGCTTGGCCGCGGCGGTCCGGGCGAGCTCGTTCATCTGCCAGTAGCTCGGGAGCGAGATGAAGATCGCCCGATCGTCGGCGGTTCCGGCGGCGCGGAGAACGCCCACGACGGTCAGCGGATACTCGGCCATGTCCTCGCCGTCGTAGAAGCGGTCGCCGAGCGCGAGGCGCGTCCGCCGCGCGACGTCGGCGCCGAGCACCGCCTCGTAGGCCGGCTGCTCGGGGGCGTCATCGCGGAACGGCCGGCCCGCCGACAGCGCCAGGGCGCGCCGCCGCCAGGGGAAGGGCGCGAAGTACGCCTCGGTCGTGGCCACGTAGCGAAACCCTTCGTAGGCGTCGCCCATGGCGACCGGCACCGCGACCTCGACGCGCGGATCCCGCTGGAGCTGCTGGTAGGTGGCGAGCGGGATGTTCGGCGGCGCCGCGTCCATGCGGAAGACGACGTTCAGCACGAGCTGCGTCGGGCTGCCCTTGGCGCCGACGATCAGGCTGTACTCCGTCGCCCCCTCGATGAACCCCTCCTTGATGCCGCCGGTCAGGAGCACGGTGGCGACGATCAGGCCGACCCCCAGGCCGATCGCGACGGTCGTGAGCAG
>DATFUK010000182.1:0-2333 GCA_035260865.1 Candidatus Methylomirabilota bacterium
AAGGGCCGCGACGTCACCGGCCGCGCACCCTACCAGATCGCCCGCGCGGGCATCGGGTTCATCCCGGAGGACCGCCGCATCTTCGCGGACCTCACGGTGTGGGAGAACCTGGACGTGGCCAGCCGCGCCCGGGACGGCGGCTGGACGATCGAGCGGGTCTTCGACCTCTTCCCCAAGCTGCGCGAGCTGGTGGGCCGCCAGGGCGGATTCCTCTCGGGCGGCGAGCAGCAGATGCTCACGATCGCCCGCACGTTGATGGGCAACCCGGAGCTCCTGCTCCTGGACGAGCCGTCGGAAGGCCTGGCCCCGCTGGTGGTCGAGCACCTGAAGGAGCAGATCGGCCGGCTCAAGCGCGAGGGCCTCACGATCCTGCTCGCCGAGCAGAACGTGCGCTTCTCGCTCGAGCTGGCCGACCGGGTCTACGTGCTCGAGAAGGGGCACATCCGCTTCGAGGGCACCGCGGGCGAGTTCCGCGACAACGACGCGATCCGCCAGCAGTACCTCGCGCTCTGACGCGAGAGGCGGCGGCGCCCCCGGTGACGCCGCCCCCCCGTCGAGACGGTCCGCGGTTAGCGGCGGACCTCCGCCTCCTGGTTCTTCACGAAGCGGTCGTACTCCTCCTGCGCCCGCTCCTTGGAATAGCCGTAGCGCTGCTGCAACAGGCCGACCATCTGATCGGCCTTGCCCTCGGCGCGGTCGAGCTCGTCGTCGGTGATCTTGCCCCACTGCTCCTTCACACGCCCCTTCATCTCCTTCCACTTGCCGGCAAGGATGTCCTTGTTCATCGCGGCTCCTTTTTTGTGACGGGGGATCGAGATGCTGCTCACCAACGACGCAAAGGGCATGCCGCCCGCCACCCGGCGCTTCCGCGCGTTCCACGCGCGTTTTGGGTAGATCGGCGGGGCTCCTAACGTTCCCCCCGCGTATGTCCTACACGGTAGGAAGGCGCGGGCGCGCCGCGCTCAGATCAGGGCGCCCTGCCGGCGCAGCTCGGTCTGCACGTCGCCCGGTGGCACGTCGCGCACCGCCTTGCCCGCGCGCGCGGCCAGGGCGGCGCATACGCCCGCGGCCTGTCCGGTGGCCATCGCGATCGGCATGACGCGATAGGACGAGTGCGCCTCGTGGGTGCCCGAGATGCAGCGGCCCGCCACCGCGAGCCGGTCCAGGCCCTGCGGCAGCAGACAGCGGAGGGGAATGTCGTAGGACTCGCCGTCGGGCAGCCGCATCAGCACGGTCCCCTTGCCCGTCGGATTGTGGATGTCGAGGGGATAGGTTCCGCGCGCGATCACGTCCTCCGCCTTGCGCGCGCCCAGGATGTCCTCCGCGGTGAGCTGGTACTCCCCGGTGATGCGCCGCGTCTCGCGCACCCCGATCGTCACGCCGCTCTGGGCCAGGTACGACCGCTCGAACCCGGGTACGTACTTGCGCAGGAACGCGGCGATCTGCTTCATCTGCCGGCGTGCCTGCCACTCCGCCAGGGTGAGGTCCCACACGCTGGTGCCGAGCGCCCCGGTGACCCGCGTGCTGTTGACCGAGAGCTCGCGCTCGTGCGGGGTGCCGAAGAACAGGATGTCCTCCCGCGCGAGGGCCAGCTCGCCCGCCGCGCTCGCCTCCCGCACCAGCTCCCAGAGCCCGTGCACGCCGCGCCACTGGTCGGGGTGCGCCTGCCGGTAGGCCGCGAAGGCGTTCCGCTCGAACTCCACCATGCGGAACATCAAGGTCATGGGCTGCACGAGCCCGTCGTCGGCGCGGCCGATCTCGAATGAGGCCCCGGCCAGGGCGGCCACGTCGCCGTCGCCGGTGGCGTCCACGATGGCCCGGGCCATGATCACGATCGGCCCCGACTTGGTCTCGAACACCACGCCGTCGGGCCGGGGGGCGCCGACCACGCCGCTGGCGAAGGCATAGAACAGGACGCGGACGCCCGCGTCGTCCAGGAGATCGAGGGCCACGAGCTTGAAGATCTCCGGGTCGAACGGCACCACGTACCCGGTCTGGGGCGACGGCCGGAGCGAGCCGCCCGCCGCCTCGAGCCGATCCAGCAACCGCTTCAGGGCGCCCTGGACCACCGCTTCCCCGGGGCCGTGATCGTGGGGCATCAGCTCCGAGGCGCTCCCGGGCGCCGCGGGCCCGCGCTGGGTGTGGAAGGACATGAGCGGCATCACGAGGGCCGCGGTGGCGTTGCCGCCCAGGAACGCGTGGCGCTCCACCAGGATCACGTCCGCTCCCGCGTCGGCTGCGCCGAGGGCCGCCCCGAGGCCGGCGGGGCCGCCGCCCACCACCAGCACGTCGCACTCCGCGGCGACCATCGCGGGGCGGGGCGCCAGGGTGAT
>DATFUK010000183.1:0-3495 GCA_035260865.1 Candidatus Methylomirabilota bacterium
ACGGTGGCGGTGCGCTTCCGGAGGCCCAGGCGCGCGGCCACTCCGTCCTCGGCGGCCGCGCGGGAGAGGAAGGTCAGCGAGGTGGACGACACCGCGGCGCCGTAGGCCGCGAACATCGGGCGATACCGGACCGGCTGCGGCGTGGGGATCGAAGCGTTGGGATCGCCCATGGCCGCCACCGCGATCAGGCCGCCCTTGAGCACCATCTCCGGCTTGACCCCGAAGAACGCGGGCTTCCAGATCACGAGGTCCGCAAGCTTCCCCGCCTCGATCGAGCCCACCTCGTGGGCGATGCCATGGGCGATGGCCGGGTTGATCGTGTACTTGGCCACGTAGCGCTTGGCGCGCGCGTTGTCGTGGCGGCCGTCGCCGGGCAGCGCGCCGCGCTGGGCCTTCATCTTGTGGGCGGTCTGCCAGGTGCGGGAGATGACCTCCGCGATGCGCCCCATCGCCTGCGAGTCGGACGACAGCATGCTGATCGCGCCCAGGTCGTGGAGCACGTCCTCGGCCGCGATGGTCTCGGCCCGGATGCGCGACTCCGCGAAGGCCAGGTCCTCCGGGATCTTCGCGTTGAGGTGATGGCAGACCATCAGCATGTCGAGATGCTCGTCCATGGTGTTCACCGTGAACGGCATCGTGGGGTTCGTCGAGGACGGCAGGCAGTTGGCCTCGCCGACCACCCGGATGATGTCGGGGGCGTGTCCCCCGCCCGCGCCCTCGGTGTGATAGGTGTGGATCGTCCGGCCCTTGAACGCGCGGATGGAGTCCTCGACGAAGCCCGCCTCGTTCAGCGTGTCGGTGTGGATGGCCACCTGGATGTCCATCTCCTCGGCCACCGACAGCGCCGCGTCGATCGCCGCGGGCGTCGTCCCCCAGTCCTCGTGCAGCTTGAGCCCGATGGCGCCCGCCTCGATCTGCTCCCGGAGCGGCTCGGGCCGCGAGGCGTTGCCCTTCGCGAGGAAGCCCAGGTTCATCGGGAACGCCTCGGCAGCCTCCAGCATCCGGTGGATGTTCCAGGCCCCCGGCGCGCAGGTGGTGGCCGCGGTGCCGGTCGCGGGCCCGGTGCCGCCGCCGATCAGGGTGGTGAGCCCGGCGGAGAGCGCTTCGTCCACCAGCTGCGGGCAGATGAAGTGGATGTGGCTGTCGATGCCGCCCGCGGTGACGATGCGCCCTTCCCCCGCGATCACCTCGGTGGAGGCGCCGATCACCATGCCCGCGGTCACCCCCGCCATGATGTCCGGGTTGCCCGCCTTGCCGATGGCCACGATGCGGCCGGCCCGGATGCCGATGTCCGCTTTCACGATGCCCCAGTGATCGAGGATCAGGGCATTCGTGATCACGAGATCCAGGACTCCGTCGCCCGCGGTGGCGCGGGCCGACTGGCCCATCCCGTCGCGAATGACCTTGCCGCCCCCGAACTTCACCTCGTCGCCGTAGGACGTGAAGTCGCGCTCGATCTCGATCAGCAGATCCGTGTCCGCGAGGCGCACCCGGTCGCCGACGGTCGGGCCGTAGAGATCGGCGTACTGCCGCCGGGGCAGGCGCAGGCTCACGAGCCGCCCCCGAGAAAGCCCCCGGCCCGCGCGCGCTTCACGCTCGCGGCCCGGCCCGGGGCGCCCGCGGATCCATCGGTGAGCGCGTTCAGCCCGTAGACCTCGCGCGCCCCCGCCAGCTCCACCAGGGTCACCACCTTCTCGTCTCCGGGCTCGAAGCGCACCGCGGTCCCCGCCGGCACGTTGAGCCGCATCCCGAAGGCCTGCTCACGATCGAACCGCAGCCCCCGGTTCGCCTCGAAGAAATGAAAATGCGATCCCACCTGGATCGGCCGATCCGCGGTGTTCGCCACCGTGACCTGCACGGTCCGCCGGCCCGCGTTCGCCTCGATGTCGCCCTCTCCGAGCAAATACTCTCCGGGGATCATCCACGCACCCTCCGCACGCTCGTTTGGGTGGAAGGGGCAACCCGCTCTTCTTCCGTATGCGGGGGCCCAGAAATGGCCCCCGCACTCCCCCACTGCCTCGCTTCGCGCGGCTGGGCCCCCGCATTCAATAGAGGGGCGGGTGCGTTGGACATCACCGGATCGGGTGATGAATCGTCACCAGCTTGGTCCCGTCGGGGAACGTGCCCTCGACCTGCACTTCCTCGAGCATCTCCGGCACCCCGTCCATCACGTCGTCGCGGTTCAGGATCGTGATGCCGAACGCCATGAGGTCGGAGACGGTGCGCCCATCGCGGATGCCTTCCAGCACCTCGGCGGTGATCAGGGCGAGCGCCTCCGGGTAGTTCAGCTTGAGGCCGCGGGCCCGGCGCCGGCGGGCCAGCTCCGAGGCGGTGAAGATGAGGAGCTTGTCCTGCTCGCGAGGGGTCAAGTGCATTGGGGGAGTTTAAACCGTCAGATGCTGCCTGACCATATCCTCGCGGAGATCCTTCGTCGCCCCCTTGGACACGATCGTGCCCTTGCGCATGATCGCGTAGGCGGAGGCCAGCCGCCAGGCGAACTCGAGGTACTGCTCGACCAGGAGCACCGAAATGCCCTGCCCCCTGATCCGCTCGATGGCTTCCTCGATCTGGTCGATGACCGAGGGCTGGATGCCCTCGGTGGGCTCGTCCATCAGGAGGACCTTCGGGCGCGCCAGGAGCACCCGCGCGATCGCGAGCTGCTGCTGCTCTCCGCCCGACAGCACGCCGCCCTTCCGGCCGAGCAGCAGCTTGAGCTTGGGAAAGAGCTCGAAGACGTGCTCGAGTGGATCGCCGTGGCCGTTGCCCCCGGACCGGGCTCGGCCGAGCATGCCCATGCGCAGGTTTTCGTGCACGGTGAGGTTGGGGAAGATCTCGCGACCCTGCGGCACGTAGCCGATCCCGCACGCCGCCCGTTCCTCCGGCCGCCGGCCGCCCAGATCCGCGCCGTCGAACGTGACCCGCCCCGAGCGCACCGGCAGCAGCCCCATGATGGACTTGAGCAGCGTGGTCTTGCCCACCCCGTTGCGCCCCATGAGGCACACCACGCTGCCCGCGGGCACGTCCAGGGAGACGTCCCACAGCACCTGGCTCTCCCCGTAGAACGCGTTGAGCCCGCGGACCTCAAGCATGGGCCGCCGCCTTTGAGCCGCTCCGGCCGAGGTACACCTCGCGCACCCGCTCGTCCTGCTGCACCTGGTCCACCGAGCCCTCGCAGAGCACGCGGCCCTCGTGCAGCACGGTGACCTTCCGGGCCAGGCTCCGCACGAACTCCATGTCGTGCTCGATGACGAGCACCGCGCGGTCGCGCGCGATGGCCAGCAGCAGCTCGGCGGTCCGCGCGGTCTCCTCGTCGGTCATCCCGGCCACCGGCTCGTCCACCAGGAGCAGCGTGGCCTGCTGCACGATGACCATGCCGATCTCGAGCCACTGCTTCTGACCATGCGACAGGCCGCCCGCGCGAGCCCCGGCCTCGGCGGCGAGGCCGATGCTCTCGAGCGTCGCGTCCACGCGCGCCCGCTGGCCGCCGTCGAGCCG
>DATFUK010000184.1:0-6602 GCA_035260865.1 Candidatus Methylomirabilota bacterium
CAAGCCGGTGCGCCGGATGAGCCCGGAGGAGCTGGACGACATCCTGCGCAACGCGACGGACTACGTCGAGCTGTGGCACCGCGACTACCGCGACCTCTACGGCCGCCGCCCGGCGTGACCTAGGCCGCCGCGGTGGGCTACGTCGAGCGGCACCTCCTGCCGGGCGAGCGCGTGCTGTACAAGACGCGGCTGCACTGGGCCGTCTTCATCAAGCCGGCCCTGCTCGTCCTGGCCGGGGTGGCCCTCATGGCGCTGCTCCGCCCGGTGCGGGATCCGCGATGGCTCTGGATGGTCGGCGGGGCGGTCGCGCTGATCGGGCTCGGATGGGGCTTCGTCCACTACGTGGAGGTGATGACGTCCGAGTTCGCGGTCACCACCTCGCGGCTGATCTTCAAGGTGGGGCTGATCTCGCGCTACACCACCGAGCTGCTCCTGGCCAAGGTGGAGTCGATCGGCGTGCAGCAGGGCCTGGTCGGCCGCGTGCTCAACTACGGCGACCTCACGGTCACCGGCACCGGCGGGGCCCGCGAGGTCTTCCGGCGGGTGCGCGATCCGATCGGCTTCCGCAATCACGTCCAGCAGGCGTCGATCGGATCGGCGGGCGGCTCGACCGGCGCCTGAGGGCTAGCGGGCGCCCGGGATCGCCCCGAGGTCGCGCGCGGTCCGGAGATCGGCGCTCTGGTCGCGCAGGATCGTCGGGCTCATCACCATCTCCTCGATCACGGTGCGCGCGGGCAGCGTCACGCAGAGCATGATCGCGCGGGCCACGTCCTCGGCCTGCATCATGCTGGCCCGGGCCTGCGTGTCCGGAACGAGCGGGCGGTTGTCGAGGATCGGGGTGTCCACCTCGGCGGGCATGATGGTGGTCGCGCGGATGCCCTTCTCGCGCAGCACGGTGTGGACGTGGCCCATCAGGTTGCGGACGCCCGCCTTGGCCGCGCCGTAGGGCGCCCCCCCGATCAGGCCCGGCTTGAGCGCGGCGAGCGAGCTCACCGTGATGATGGTGCCGCCGCCCCGCTCGATCATGCTCGGCAGCACCGCCTGGGTGAGCGCGTAGACCCCGGTGAGATTCACCGCGATCACCCCGTCCCAGTCGTCCTGCTCGACCCACCGGACGTTGCGCCGCTTGCTGGAATGCCCCGCGTTGTTGACGAGCACGTCGACGCGGCCGTACTGGGCCACCGTCCACTCCGCGAGCGCGCGCGCCTCCGCCGGCTTGGCCACGTCGCAGGCCCGCGCCACCGCCCGGCCGCCCGCCTTGGCGATCTCGCCGGCCACCGCCTCGATCGGCGCCTTGCGCCGCCCCGCCACCACCACCTGCGCGCCCTCGGCCGCGAGCATCAGCGCCGCCGCCCGGCCGATGCCGGTGCCGCCGCCGGTCATGATCGCGACCTGTCCATCCAGCACTCCCATGGCGTGTCCTCCGGTCCGCGGGTCCCGGCTCAGCGCCAGGCCCACACGGGCTGTTCGAAATGGTTCACGCGCGTGGGCCGTCCGTGGACGACCACCTCGCGCATCTGGTAGAGCACCGCCGCGGTCGGCGCATGGATCAGGGTGCCGAGCAGGGGAAGCTGGATCACCGGCCGGTCGCTCTCCGGGATGCTCACGAGCCTTGGCACGTCCGGCCCCTCCAGATCGTCGAGCGGCACCCAGAAGATCTTGGCCACCTCCGCCGGGTTCGGCACGAGCTCGTGGTCGGGCTCGGCCCATACCACCACCGGGGTGATGATGAAGCCCGAGCGGGTGCCGTAGTCGTCCAGCATGCCCAGCACGGTGCTCTCGTCGAGGGTCAGGCCCACTTCCTCCTTCAGCTCGCGCAGCGCCGCGCGCTCCGCGGTCTCGCCCGCGTCGATGCGGCCGCCCGGCAGCGCCCACTGGCCGGTGTGCTTGCGCAGCGTCGCGGCCCGCCGGGTGATGAGGAAGCAGGGCCGTCCTTCCGCGTCGGGCAGCAGCACCTGGGCCACCGCGGCCCGCCCCCGCCCGTCGTCGGGCAGGGCCTGCCGCTCGAAGGACGCCAGGTTGGCGCGCGCCCGTTCGAGCAGCGCGCCGCTGAGCCGCGCCGGCACTAGTAGGCCGGCAGCTTCCCGACCTTGGTGCCGGTCTTGCGCACGATGCCGACTTCCTCGGCGGCCTTGGCGGCCATGTGCCGGCTGTCGCTCGCGAGCGTGACGAACTGGTAGCCCTCCGCGATCATCTTGAGCGAGTAGGCCGCGGTGGCGTTGTGGATCCCCGCGACCACGTTGTGGCGCTTGCAGGCCGCCACGATCTTCTTCTGGGCGTCCACCACCGGCGGGTCGGTCTGGTCGAGGCGGGGCTTGAGGCCCATGGCCAGGCTGAGGTCGGAAGGGCCCACGTAGATCGCGTCGACCCCGTCCACGCTCAGGATCTCGTCCAGGTTCTTGAGGGCCTCCGCGGTCTCGATCATCGGCATCACGATGGTCTCGACGTTGGCGTGGTCGCCGTAGTCGGTTCCCGCGTAGAGCGAGGCGCGCACCGGGCCCCAGCTCCGGAAGCCGCGCGGCGGGTACTTGCACGCGCGCACCATCGCCTCCGCCTCCTGCGCGGTGTTGATCATCGGGCAGATGACCCCGTAGGCGCCCGCGTCGAGGATCTTCATGAGCCGCGCCGGATCGTTCCACGGCACGCGGGCCAGCGGCACCACCCCCAGCGTCGAGATGCCCTGGAGCATGCTCACCGCGACCTGGTAGTCCACCACCCCGTGCTGCATGTCGATGGTGAGCGAGTCGAAGCCCTGGTGGGCCATCACCTCGGCCGAGAAGCCGCTCGGGATGGACAGCCACCCGTTGATCACCGCGTCGCCCTTGGCCCAGATCTTCTTCAGCGTGTTCTCTCTCACGGCGATCTCCTAGATGACCTTGTCGTTGCGAAGGGATGCGATGTCGGCCGGGGAGTAGCCCAGCTCGGCCAGGATCTGGTCGTTGTGCTCGCCGGTGTCGGGAGCGGGGGTGCGCACGCCGCCCGGGGTGCGCGAGAGCGTCACCGGGGGCGCCTGCACGAACAGCTCGCCGAGGGCCGGGTGCTTCACCGGGACCGCCATCTTGAGATGCCGGATCTGCTCGTTCTCGTAGACCTGCTTGACGTCGAGGATGGGGCCGGAGGGCACGCCCTTGGTGTTGAGCAGCTCGACCCACTCCTGGGTGGTGCGCCGGGCGAACGCCTTCTCGAGCTCCACCGCGAGCGCCTGGCGGTTCTTGGAGCGCTCCGGCGCGGAGCGGAAGCGCGGATCCTCGAGGAGGGGCTCGGTGCCGAGCGTCTCGCAGAGGCGGCGGAACATGTGCTGGCCGGAGGCCGCGATGTTCAGGTGGCCGTCCGCGGTCTTGAACACGCCGGTGGGGATCGCGGTGGGATGGTCGTTGCCCGCCTGCGGGGGAATCTCCTGGCCGATGAGCCAGCGCGAGGCCTGGAAGTCCAGCATCGTCACCATGGCCTGGAGCAGGGAGGTGTGCACCCACTGGCCGCGGCCCGAGCGCTCGCGCTCGAGCAGCGCGACCAGGATGCCCTGGGCCAGGAAGATGCCCGCGGTGAGGTCGGCGACCGGGATGCCCACGCGCACCGGGCCCTGGCCGGGCAGGCCGGTGATGGACATGAGCCCGCCCATGCCCTGGGCGATCTGGTCGTAGCCGGGTCGGTCGCGGTAGGGGCCGTCCTGACCGAAGCCCGAGATGCTGCCGTAGACGAGGCGCGGGTTGATCTTGGAGAGCGTCTCGTAGTCGATGCCGAGGCGCGTCTTGACGTCGGGCCGGAAGTTCTCGACCACCACGTCGGCCTTCTGCACGAGCTTGTGGATGATCTCGACGCCGCGCGGCGATTTCAGATCCAGGGTGAGCGAGCGCTTGTTGCGGTGGAGGTTCTGCGAGTCAAAGCCGCGGCGGGGGAAGTCGCCCTCCACGTCCTCGCGCGCCGAGATCTGGACCACGCTCGCGCCCATGTCCGCGAGCTGGCGCACGCAGGTCGGGCCCGAGCGGGCCCGGGTGAGGTCGATCACGGTGTACGGCGACAGCGGCAGCGTCATCGCGAGTCTCCTGTCACTTGGGCTTGGCCGGCATGATCGCCGAGCCGGTCTGCGACTGTGGATTGCGGAGCGGCCAGCGGCCCGCGTCCACCGCGGTGAGGAAGTCGAGCAGGGCGCGGTTGAAGAGCTCCGGATCCTCGAGGTTGATGGTGTGGCCGGCCTTCGGGATGACCACGAGGCCCGACGAGCGGATCTTGCGCTTCATGAAGATGCCGGGCTCGAGGCACGGGTCGTCCTCGTCGCCGGTCATGATCAGGGTCGGCACCTCGAGCTTCTCCATCGCGGCCTCGAGCTCGAAGATGGACGGCCGCGACATCTGCACCCCGCGCATGGTGAGCGCGTGGCCCTTGGCGGACTGGGCGACGAACTGGTCGTAGAACTCCTGCCAGCCCTTCGGGTCCTTGTCCATGAACTGCACGCGGGTGGGGCCCTTGGTGTAGAAGGACGCCACGCCCACCATGCCCTCGGTGTCGAAGCGCCGCGCGGTCTCGTCCACGTCCTTGCGGAAGCGCTCGCGCTCGCCCGGCACGCTGCCGTAGCCCGCGCCCGCCACCGTCAGCGAGAGCGCGCGCTCCGGATGTCGGAGGCCGAAGTGGAGTACCGCGTAGCCTCCCATCGAGAGGCCGCAGATGTGCGCTTTCGCGATTTTCAGGTGATCCAGGATTCCCAAGATGTCATCCGCGGCGCGGTCCTGGGAGTACGCCTCCGGCTTGTCCGGCACGTCGGAGGGCGGGTAGCCGCGCGCGTTGTACGCGATGGTGCGGTAGCGCCGGGCGAAGAACCGCACCTGGAGGTGCCAGCTCTGGTGGTCGCCCGCGAACTCGTGGACGAAGATGAGGGGCGCGCCCTCTCCCGTCTCCTCGTAGAACAGCTTGACTCCGCCGACGTCGGCGAACGGCATGGCTCGGCTCCGATCCGGGGTAACGGCCCGTGCGGATTGTACAACAACGAGGCTCTTGACGGCGATGCGGGTTCGGGCCGATGCTCACCCTCGTGAGAAGACTCCTGGTCGGGCTCGCGCTGGGCGCGATGGTGGCGACGGCGGGCTGCGCGTCGATGCAGCCACCGGCGGCCTCGCCGGCGGTGACGACGCTCGAGAAGATCAAGGCGACCAAGACGATCGCGCTGGGCTATCGCGACTCGTCGGTGCCGTTCTCGTACGCCGGCCCGGCCAAGGAGCCGATCGGCTACTCGGTGGACCTCTGCACGCGCGTGGTCGAAGATCTACGGAGCGAGCTCAAGCTGCCGGAGCTGCAGCCTCGCTGGGTGCCGGTCAGCGTCGAGACGCGGGTGCGGGCCCTGCTGGAGGGGACGATCGATCTCGAGTGCGGGTCCACGACCAATACCCTGTCGCGGCAGGAGCGGGTGGACTTCAGCCTGACGACGTTCATCACCGGGGCGAGCCTGCTCGCCCTCGCCGGATCGAACGTGGGCGACCAGCTCGGCGCGATCCGGATCGCGGTGATCCCGGGCACCACCACCGAGCAGATGGTCAAGAACGCGATCGCGAGCATGGGGGCCACCGCCGCCGACGCGAAGCTCGTCCCGGTGAGCGATCACGCCGACGGGCTGGCCGCGGTGGTGGACCACCGCGCCGAGGTGTACGCCACCGACCGCGCGATCCTGATGGGGCTGGTGACGAGCGCGAGCAACCCGGGTCAGTTCGCGCTGCTCGACCGCTATCTCTCGTACGAGCCCTACGCGCTCATGCTGAGGCGCGGGGATCCGGAGTTCCGGCTCGCGGTCAACCGGACGCTGGCCCGCCTCTACCGCTCCGGCCAAGTGCTCGACATCTACCGTCGCTGGTTCGGACAGTGGGGCAATCCGAGCCCGCTCACGCTCGGGATGTACGCGGTCGAGGGATTGCCCGAGTAGCCGCCGCGCGGGCGCGGGTCAGAAGGCCCAGCCCGCGCCCAGGATGTAGCGCTGGTCGGTCCGCTGGCGGCCCGAGGCCGGCGTCGAGTCGAAGCGGAACTCGTAGCGCAGCTCGGCGAAGAGCCCCTTCCACACCGCGAGTCGAGCCCCCGCGTCGATGTTGAGCAGGTAGTCCCCGCCCAGATCCTGGAAGCTCGGGATGTACTCGAGCTTGTGGAAGAGCGTGAGGGGCTGGACGGGGATCCAGTCGACCGAGTAGGCCAGGCGCGGCCCGAAGAACTCGCTCGACCCGGTCCTGTGGTAGTTCTCGTACACCCACGCCAGGCCGGCCTCGGTGGAGAGGTTGAAGGTGGGGCGCTCGAACCACTGGTAGCCGACGCCCGCGCCCGGGGCCAGCCGCAGCTCCAGCTCCGCCACCTTGTCGCGCTCCGCCTTCGTGCCGAGATAGCCGTAGAACTTCTTGGTGAAGAAGTGGTCGTACTTGGCCAGGGCCATCGCGTAGTCGATCGTGGTGGACTTCTCCCGGGTGCGCGGGTCCTCCTGCCGACCGTAGGAATACTCGGCCGCGAAGGTGAGGCGATCGCTCGGCCAGCGCTTGGACAGCGAGCCGCGGAAGCCGAGCTGCTCGGTGTCCGAGTTCCCGGTGGTGAGCAGACCGTTCAGGGAGAGCGATCCGGTCCAGGCGGGCGGGCTG
>DATFUK010000185.1:0-12393 GCA_035260865.1 Candidatus Methylomirabilota bacterium
CAGGAGGATCGGCCGCACGATGGGCACGATCACGTAGTGGAAGCGGCGCAGCGGGCCGGCCCCGTCGATCTTGGCCGCCTCGATGACCTCCTGGGGGACCGCGGTCAGCCCGGCGAGGAGAATGACCGCCGAGAATGGAAAGCCCCGCCAGACGTTCATGATGATGACCGACCACATGGCGAGCCCCGGCTCGCCTAACCACTGCCACGGGTAGTCGATGATGTGCGCCCGCATCAGCATCCAATTGATGACGCTGTAGAGCGAGTCGAACATCCACTTCCACGCGAGCGAGGACAACGCGATCGGGATGACGAACGGGATCAGGATGATCCCCTGCACGACGCGCTTGCCCTTGAACGAGCGGTTGAGGGCGAAGGCCAGCGGCAGGCCGATGACGAGCCGGATGAGCTCGGAGCCGATGGTGAAGACGAAGGAATTGCGCACCGTCTCCCAGAAGGTCGGGTCCGCGAACAGTCGCGTGTAGTTCTGCAGGCCCACGAAGTGGGAGTCGGGCGAGCCCACCCGGGCGCTCGAGACCGAGAGGTAGATGGACATGAAGAACGGATAGGCGATGAAGAAGGCGAGGTAGAGAAAGGCGGGGGCGATCCACAGGAAGCCCTGGACCGACTCCCGCTGCCACCAGCCGCCCCGTACGAACGCGTGCGGCCGCGCGACCGAATCCGCCCGGGCGCCGACCAGCTCGCGGCCGTTGGTCATGCGGTCATACCCCTGCCGCGCGAGCCGGAGCGGACGAGCGGGCAGGGTCCCGACGTTGGGTATCCATGATCCTGTCTTTCCCTCGGGATGGCGGACGCGCGGCGATGCCGGAACGTGTGGCCAATCGGGGCGAGATTCTTCTATTGGCTTATAGCATTCACGCCGGAGGGGTGTCAACTTCGGGCGGCCCGCTCGGCCGGGGGTTTTCTGATAGGGTAGCGCGGTGAAGATCCTGGGCGTGATCCCGGCGCGGCTGCGATCCACTCGCCTGCCCCGGAAAGCCCTGCGGGAGATCGGGGGCGTCCCGATGGTGGTGCAGGTCTTCCGGCAGGCCTCCCGGGCGTCCGTGCTCTCCGACCTGCTCGTGGCCACGGACAGCGAAGAGATCGTCGAGGCCTGCCACGCCCATCACGTGCCCGCGGTCATGACCAGCGCGGATCACCAGTCGGGCACCGACCGGCTGTGGGAGGTCTCGCGGGCGCGCTCGGCCGACGTCTACGTCAACATCCAGGGCGACTACCCCACGATCACCCCGGGCCACATCGAGCGGCTCGTGCGCCCGTTCCTCGACGAGCCCGAGGTGCAGGTGACCACGCTCAAGATCCGCGCCACCCGGGACGAGATCGAGAGCGTCACGGTCAACAAGGTGGTGACCAACGTGCACGGCGACGCGCTCTACTTCTCGCACCTGCCCATTCCGTTCGACCGCGACCAGCGGGGCGGCGTCGCCTACTGGAAGCACATCGGCCTCTACGCCTATCGCCGCGCGGTGCTCGACACCTTCCACTCGCTGCCGCGGTCCTCTCTCGAGCGCGCCGAGCAGCTGGAACAGCTCCGGCTCCTGGAGGCCGGCATCCCGATCCACGTGCTCGAAACCCGCGAGCCCATCATCGGAGTGGACACCGAGGAGGACCTCCGGGCCGCCGAGGCCCAGCTGTCGTCCCGACCGCGGTGACCAATCGCTGGGCCGTACTGGCCCTGATCATGGCCGCCCAGGTCATGGCCAACGTGGGGCCCCTCGGCATCCCCTCCATCGCCCCCCTGATCCGCGAGGATCTCGGGCTCTCCGTGACCCAGGCCGGCTCGTTCCTCTCCGCGTACTACATCGGGCCGGTGCTCATCTCGCTGCCCGCGGGCTGGCTCGCCGACCGCTGGGGGGTGCGGGGCGCCATGATCCTCGGGCAAGGGCTGATCGCGATCGGCCTCTTCGCGGCCGCGGCCGCGCCGAGCTTCGCGTTCCTGGTCGTGATCCTCGTGCTGTCCGGCGCCGGCTACGGCGTCCTCAACCCCACCACGACGAAGGCGGGCATGGCGTGGTTCCCGCCCCACCAGCGCGCCACCGTGGTCGGGCTCAAGCAGATCGGCCTGCCGGGGGGCGGCGCGCTGGGCGCGCTGATGATGCCCCCGCTCGCGCTGGCCTTCGGCTGGCGCATCGCGGTGGCCTGCTCGGCCGCGGTGGTCGGGGGCCTCGCGCTCTTGACCTGGGCGCTCTACCGCGACCTCCCAGAGCCGGCGGCGGCCGGGCCCGCGCGCGGCCGGCCCTCCTTCTGGACCGTGCTGGCCAATCGCGATCTCTGGCTGGTCGGCATGAGCACGCTGATCTTCGCGGGCGTGCAGACCGTGTTCCTGTCCTTCCTCGTGCTCTACCTGCGGGACGTCGTGGAGCTGCCCCTCGTGATGGCGGCCAAGTACCTCGTCGCCGCGCAGGCCAGCGGGGTGGCCGGCCGCGTGCTGTTCGGCCTGCTGTCCGATCGCATCTTCGGCGGGCAGCGCCGGATCGTGCTCGCGATCGCGGGTCTGGGCTCGATCGGCTGCGCGGTCCTGCTCGCGGGCATCGCGCCGGGCACCGGCCCCGCGCGGCTGGTACCGCTGGCCGCGGGCATCGGCTTCTTCGGGGTCGGCTGGAACGGGGTGCAGCACACGCTCATGGCCGAGCTGGCCGGACCCCGCGCCGCGGGCACCGCAGTCGGGCTCGGCCTCGCGATCTCCTCGCTGGGCGTCACGGTGTGCCCGCCCGTGTTCGGGCTCCTGGTCGAGCGCGTCGGCGGCTACGGCTTCGCGTGGGCCACCCTGGCCGCGGGAATGGTGGCCGCGCTGCTCTTACTCATCCCGGTGCGCGAGAGAACACTGGCGACCTCATGACGCAGCGATTCTTCTACGGCTGGGTGGTGCTGGCGGCGGCCTTCGTCATCATCACCATGTCCATCGGCACGCTCTTCACCCTCGGCGTCTTCCTCCGGCCCATCGAGGAGTCCATGGGCTGGAGCCGTTCCGGCATCGGCGCCATCGGCCTCTTCAACTGGATCGTGATGGGCGCGGGCGGCGTGGTGTCAGGCTTCGTGTCCGACCGGCTGGGCACGCGGCGCGTCGTGCTGGTGGGCGCGATCCTGCTCGGCCTGGGGCTGGTCCTCTCGAGCTACGTGCAGCAGGTGTGGCAGCTCTACGTGACCTTCGGGCTGCTGGTGGGCGCGGGAGTGAGCACCTTCTACGTGCCCCTCACCGTCCTGGCCATCAAGTGGTTCGAGGGCCGCCGGGGCATGGCCGCCGCGATCGTCTCGGCGGGCAACGGGCTCGGCATCCTCGCGCTGGCGCCCCTCAGTCGCTGGCTGATCAACGAGTTCGACTGGCGGGTGGCGTTCCTCGTCCTGGGAAACCTGGCGTGGGTGGTCGTGCTGCCTTGCGCCATGTTCTTGAGGGCGCCTGGTGGAGGAGGACCCGACGGCGAATTACGGTCTACTTCTTCAAGCTCGTCTAATGCGGGGGCCCAGAAATGGCCCCCGCGCTCCCCCAGTGGCGGACAACCGTTTACTGCTCGGTCTCCGGTTCTTGTTTCTGGTGGGGGTTCCCCGTGGACGACTTGGCCGTTCTGGGCTATCGCGTTGACGCACTTCTGCTGCTGCGCGGCGCACTCGGGGCCCCTCTTCCACCTGGTGAGCCATGCCATGGACCAGGGTGTGGCCAGGATGGCGGCGGCGGGTATCCTCGGGGTGTCGGGGCTGACCTCCATCTTCGGGCGTGTCGGCACCGGCATCGTGGCCGACCGGGTCGGCGCCAAGCGCACCCTGCTGAGCGCCCTGAGCCTGCAGGCCGCGCTGATCCTCCTCTACCTGTTCGCCATCAGCGAGGGCGCGCTCTGGGGCCTCTCCCTGGCCTTCGGCGTCGCCTACGGGGGGGCCATGCCGCTGTACGCCGTCGTGACGCGGGAGTACTTCGGTGAGCGCATCTTGGGCACCGCCTACGGCGGGGTCTTCTTCATCTCCTGCATCGGCATGGGGCTGGGCTCCTTCGCCGGAGGGGTCATCCACGACCTGCTGGGGACGTACCAGTGGCTGTTCCTGGGCTCGTTCACGGTCGGGATGATGGCGATTGTTCTGGGCGTGACACTGAAGGCCCCGAGGGCGATCCCGGTGCCGCGGCCGAGCCCCGCGATGGGGGGCTGAACGGCCGTTTCCCGTTGACAGGGGTGGGGGTTCCTTGCAAGAATCTGCCACCATTTAGCAGGCGCGCTCACCATCCAATCGCACTCTCCGTGATGGCCTTCACGAGGTTTCGACCTCGCAGCCGGGGCGCCCACCCCGTGAAAGAAGCTCGCGCAATCGAGGCGCGAAGGAACGCCACCACGAGACCGATGGTTGACCTGATCACAGTGGACAACCCGGACTCCCACCACCAGACTTGATCAACAGGGCCCGACCAACGGGCCCGAGGAGGGTCGATGACGACTCCCGACCGTAGCACCAGCGCAGGTTCACCGTCCGTCAGCCGTCGCAGGTTCCTGGCCGGATCCGCCGCCGCGGGCGCCGTCGCCGCGGCCGGCCTGGAAGGCATCCTGGCCGCACGCCGCGCGCCCGCGTACGCTCAGGGCACGCGCCTCAACATCGTTCGCTGGGTGGACTTCATCCCCGCGTGCGACGTGGAGCTCAAGCGCCAGGCGGTCGACGCCAGCAAAGCGCTCGGGGCCGAGGTGGTGTTCGAGTTCATCAACGCCAACGATCTGCAGGCCCGCATCACCGCGGCCATGCAGTCGGGCGCGGGCCCGGACATCATCCAGATGCTCCACAACTGGCCGCACCTCTACGCGAATGGGCTCGTGGACGTGAGCGACCTCGTCGCCTGGCAGGTGAAGGAACAGGGCGCGCTCTACCCCCTGTCCGAGGCCAACACCAAGGTGGCCGGCAAGTATCTATCCCTGCCGCACGGCATCGTGCCCGGCCTCATCGCCTACCGGAAGTCGTGGTTCGACGAGATCGGGGCCACGACCTTCCCCAAGACCTACGAGGAGCTGCGTCAGGTCTCCATGAAGCTCAAGAAGAAGGGCAAGCCCTACGGCCAGACCCTCGGCCATACTTTCGGCGACGCCCCGGGCTGGGCCTACCCGCTGATGTGGAACTACGGCGGCATGGAGGTCGACAAGAGCGGCAAGACCGCCATCGACAGCAAGGGCACGGTCGAGGCGGTGAAGTTCATGACCGCGCTCTGGAAGGACAGCTGCGACGAGGGTGGCCTGGCGTGGGACGACACCAACAACAACCGGGCCTTCCTGGCCGGCGAGATCTGCGCCACTCTGAACGGGGCGTCGATCTACATCGCGGCCAAGCGCGGGCAGGACAAGATCAAGGACGAGAAGGGCGAGCCGATGGTGCGGGACATCCAGCACGCGCGCCTGCCCGCCGGTCCGGCCGCTTCGTCGAGCTACCAGGCCTCCTTCCATCACGGGGTCATGAAGTACGGGAAGAACCAGAAGCTGGCCATGGACTTCCTCAAGTGGCTCCACGGCAAGGAGCAATTCAGCAAGTGGTTCCAGGTGGCGGAGGGCTTCTCGATCGGCTCCACCAAGTTCTGGGAGCAGCATCCTCTCTGGACCACGATCGACGAGCCGATGAAGGGCTTCCGGACCGCCGCGGACAACTCGCGGGTCTTCGGGCACGCGGGGCCGCCGTCGGCGAAGGCCACCGAGGCCTACTCCAAGTACGTGGTCGTGGACATGTTCGCCAAGGGTGTGCAGGGCATGAAGGCGGAAGACGCCACCGCGTGGGCGGCGAGCGAGCTGAAGAAGATTTACGGGTAACGTTCGGTGAAGAAACCCATCGCCGGAGGGTCGGGGGGCGCGGCCGGGATCGAGGTCGTGCTTCCCCATCCGGGCACCTCCCGACCCACCGGGATGACTCGCTTCCTCGAGAACGAGCGGCTGCTCGCGGCCATGCTGCTCGCCCCCACCGTGATCCTGCTCGGCCTGTTCATCGCCTACCCGTTCGTGATCGGGGTGTGGCTGTCGCTCAGCAGCGTCAGCGTGGGCAACCCGGGGGAGTTCGTCGGGCTCAAGAACTTCGTCAAGGCGTGGAACGACTCGATCTTCCGCACCGCGTTCTACAACACGTTCTACTACACGTTCTGGGCGACCATCTTCAAGCTCGCCCTCGGCATGTGGCTGGCCCTGCTGCTGAACCGCCACTTCCGGGGCAAGCGCATCGTGCGGGCCGCGATGCTGCTGCCGTTCATCGTGCCCACCGTGCTCTCGACCTTCGCGTGGCGGTGGATGTTCGACCCGACGTTCAGCGTGCTGAACTGGCTGCTCTACCACTGGGGTTTCATCACCACCAAGCTCCCGTTCCTCTCCGACGGCACCTACGGCATGTGGTGCGCGATCGTGGTGAACACGTGGCGCGGCATGCCCTTCTTCGCGATCTCGCTCCTCGCCGGGCTCCAGACCATCAGCACCGACCTGCAGGAGGCGGCCTCACTGGACGGAGCCAACGGCTGGCAGCGCTTCTGGCACGTGACGTGGCCGCTGCTCAAGCCGGTGACCCTGGTGGTGGTCGTGTTCTCCATCATCCAGACCTTCTCCGACTTCCAGCTCATCTACGTGCTCACCGGCGGCGGTCCCGCCAACGCGACCCACCTGCTCGCCACCTACGCCTACCAGATCGGCGTGGCCACCGGCCTGCTCGGGGAGGGCGCGGCGGTCTCGCTGTTCATGCTCCCGGTCCTCTTCATCGTGGTCTGGCTCCAGCTCCGCTACCTCCGCCGCCTGGAAGGAGCCTAGGGTGCCGCAGCACGTCATCGAAAAGCTGGTGGGGGGGCATGGGGGAGGAGCGGCAGCATGCGCTCCCCCCCATTTCAAGTAATGGTCATCGAGCGGCGCTGGAAACGGTGGGTGTACTTCTACATCCCGCTCACGATCTTCATCATCGGCACGCTGTTCCCGTTCTACTGGATGCTGATCACCGCCACCCGGCCGGACGCGGAGCTGTACCGCTCGTGGCGGGCCGCCAACAACACTCCGTTCTGGACCCTGCAGCCCACCCTCGAGCACTTCCGGGACCTCATGGCCAAGACCACGTTCCCGAAGTGGCTGTGGAACACCTTCTTCATCGCCTGCGTGTCCACCGCGATCTCGCTCTTCTGCGGGCTCCTGGCCGGCTACGCGCTCGGACGGCTCAAGTTCCCGATGGCGGGCACGCTCGGCACCAGCATCTTCGTCACCTACCTGGTGCCGCCGACCCTGCTCTTCATCCCGCTCGCCAACATCATCCGCACCTTCCAGCTCGGCGACACCCCGTGGGCGTTGATCCTGACCTACCCGACCTTCCTGATCCCGTTCTGTACGTGGCTGCTGATGGGCTACTTCAAGACCATCCCCAAGGAGCTGGAGGAGTGCGCCCGGATCGACGGGGCGACCCGCTTCGGGGCCATGGTCCGCATCATCTTCCCGATCGCGGTGCCCGGCATCCTGTCCGCGGGCATCTTCGCGTTCACCCTGTCCTGGAACGAGTTCATCTACGCCCTGGTCTTCCTCTCCTCCCCCGAGAAGAAGACGGTCCCGGTGGGGGTGGTCTCGGAGCTGATCCGCGGCGACATCTACTTCTGGGGCCAGCTCATGGCGGGGGCCCTGCTCGGCTCCATCCCGGTCGCGGTCGTCTATTCGTTCTTCGTCGAGTACTACGTCACCGGGCTGACCGGCTCGGTGAAGGGGTGACCCCGGCGCCAGGTGGTCTGGCCGCCGTGCTAGTATCTGCGCCCAGAGCCCGGAGCACCCGACTCCGGGGAACCTATTTGAGGGAGAGCAACCCATGGCACAGGTAGTCCTCAAGGACCTCAACAAGAAGTACGACGAGGTGCACGCCGTCAAGGACGTGAACCTCACCATCCGCGACAAGGAGTTCATGGTCTTCGTGGGCCCGTCGGGCTGCGGCAAGACCACGACCCTCCGCATGGTCGCGGGGCTCGAGGAGATCACCGCCGGGGAGATCTCGATCGGCGACCGGGTCGTCAACGACCTGCCGCCCAAGGATCGGGACATCGCGATGGTGTTCCAGAACTACGCGCTCTACCCGCACATGAGCGTGTACGACAACATGGCCTTCGGCCTCAAGATGCGGAAGTTCCCCAAGGCGGAGATCGCCAAGCGGGTGCAGGACGCGGCCGAGATCCTGGGCATCCAGGAATTGCTCAAGCGGAAACCGCGGCAGCTCTCGGGCGGCCAGCGGCAGCGCGTGGCGGTGGGACGAGCGATCGTGCGGCACCCGCAGGTGTTCCTCTTCGACGAGCCGCTGTCGAACCTCGACGCCAAGCTGCGGGTGCAGATGCGGGTGGAGCTCAAGCGGCTGCACGAGCGCCTCGAGACCACCGCGATCTACGTGACCCACGACCAGGTGGAGGCCATGACCCTCGGCAGCCGCGTGGTGGTCATGAAGGACGGCTGGGTGCAGCAGGTGGGCGAGCCGCTCGAGATCTACGGCCGCCCCGCCAACAAGTTCGTGGCCGGCTTCATCGGCTCCCCCGCCATGAATTTCCTCCCGGTCACGGTCAGCGAGACCAGCGGCTCGATCTTCCTCGAGACCAACGGGCTGCGGACCAAGGTGCCCCCCTCCAAGACAACCTCGCTCCAGGCCTACAAGGGCCAGCAGGTCACCCTCGGCATCCGGCCCGAGGATCTGCGGGTGGGCTCCGGGGCCGACTCGTCGGACCTCGCGTTCGACGCGGTGGTGGAGGTGGTGGAGCCGCTCGGCTCCGAGATCCTGCTCAACGTGAGCGTGGGGGGCCAGTCGGTGGTCTGCCGCGTGGAGCCGTCGGTCAGAGCGAAGCCCCACGAGAAGATCCGCATGGCCTTCGTGCCCGAGCGCATTCACTTCTTCGACAACAAGACCGAAGCGGTCATCAAGTAGGCGATCCGGGCGGCCGGGGATTGACAAGCTCCCGGCCGCCCGGCTAGAAGTCGGTAGCGGTTCGACCCAGCCTTCGCTCACGAGGAGGTGAGACAAGCGCGCTAGGGTTCTCTCACTTGGCCCGAGACCTCCCGACCGATACGGAGGCCCTCCATGGATCAGACCGCTCCCCGTAACATCGCCCGTCGTCGCTTCCTCCGCACCGCCGCCGCCACCACGGCCGGGATGACGTCCTGGCTCGCTCTGGGCAAGCCCCCCGCCTTCGCCCAGAAGAGAGAGTTGACGTTCCTCAGCTGGAACCACTTCGTCCCCGCCGCCGACGACGAGCTCCGCAAGCAGGCGGAGGCCTTCGGCAAGAGCAACAACTGCACGGTACGCGTGGACACCATGGCGCACTTGCAGATGCCGTCCAAGATCGCGGCGGAGGCCCAGTCGCAGTCGGGCCACGACATGTACCGGACCGCGGGCGCCGATCCGTTCCTCTACGAGAACCTCCTCGTCACGATGGACGACCTGGTGGGCAAGCTCGCCAAGCAGGGCGGTGGCTGGTACAACTTCGCGGCGGAGAGCTGCCAGACCAAGGCGGGCTGGAAGGCCGTCCCGTGGTTCTGGGTCTCGTTCCCCGGGACCTACAACATGGCCCACTTCAAGAAGGCCGGGTTCGACGGTCCGCCGAAGACGTGGGACGACCTGCTGAAGATGGGCAAGGTGCTGAAGAAGCAGGGCAACCCGGTGGGCATCCCGATCAGCCACTGCTCGGACGCGCACTCGACGTACTGGTCGGTGGCGTGGTCCTACGGCGCCAAGGTGCTCGAGGCGGACGGCAAGACCCCCGCCATCGTGTCCGACAAGACGGCTCTTGTCATCGAGTGGTACAAGGAGCTCTACAAAGAGGCGATGGAGCCAGAGGTCCTTTCCTGGGACGACGCGGGCAACAATCGGTTCCTGCTCTCCGGCAAGGGCTCCTGGATCCACAACCCGGTCAGCCCGTACAATGCCGCCCTCGCCAACAAGCAGCCCATCGCCGACGACATCAACCACCACAACAGCCCGGCGGGCCCGGCGGGAACGCATTCGGCGCCCCCGAACCTGAGCATCGGCATCTGGAAGTTCTCGAAGAACCAGGAGCTCGCCAAGGAGTTCATCACCTACCTCTTCCAGAAGCAGAACTTCGACGCCTGGATCGTGGCCTCCAACGCGTTCAACCACCCCCCGCTCAAGAATCTCGCCGACCATCCGATCTGGGCCCGGAACCCGAAGTTCGCGATGCTCCCCAAGGAAGCCGAGTATGCGCACCCCCGGGGCTGGCCGGCCAAGCCGAACGAGGCGGTACAGCGCATCGACGACAACTACATCATGGCCGACATGATCGCCAAGGCGGTCAACGGCATGCCGCCCAAGCGCGCCATGGACTGGGCGCAGGAGCAGATCGCGCTCGCGGTCAAGGGACAGCTGAAGGTCGGGTAGCGCGATGGCGGTCGGGCCTCGCGTTCTGGAGGCGGCCGGGCTCGGCGGGCCCGGCCGCCACTCGCGGCTCCGCGAGTGGTGGGAGCGGGAGCACGTCTTCGGCTACGGCCTCATCGTGCCCGCGATCGTCCTGCTCGTCACGCTCGTGGCCTTCCCGTTCGGGATGGCGATCTACTTCAGCCTCTCCGACTACTGGGTCGGCTCCCCGGGCGGCTTCGTCGGCGTCGCGAACTACCGGGACATCCTCGCCAACGAGACCTTCCGCCAGACCGTCCAGAACTCCTTCGTCTTCACGATCATCGCGGTCGCCCTCAAGATCGTCCTCGGGGTCTGGCTCGCGATGCTTCTCGCCCGCAACCTGCCCCTCAAGCGGGTGATCCGGGGCATCGTGCTCCTGCCTTTCGTGATTCCGACCGCGCTCTCGACGCTCGCGTGGCTGTGGATGTTCGACTCGCTCTACAGCGTGGTCAACTGGACCGCGATAACCCTGCACCTGATCAGCGCGCCGGGGCCCAACTGGCTCGGACAGTCCACCTACGCCATGACCGCGGTCATCGTCGTCAACGTCTGGCGGGGGCTCCCGTTCTTCGCGATCACCGTGCTCGCGGGGCTGATGGCGGTCCCGCGCGAGTACCTCGAGGCCGCCGAGGTGGACGGGGCCGGCTCGTGGGGGCGCTTCTGGCACGTGACCCTGCCCCTGATCAAGCCGGTGCTGGCGGTCGTCATCCTCTTCTCCACGATCTTCACCTTCGGCGATTTCAACATCGTCCAGGTGCTGACCCGCGGCGGCCCGATCAACACGACCCATCTGTTCGCCACTCTCGCCTACCAGGTCGGGCTCCAGGGCGGGAACCTGGGTCAGGGCGCCGCGATCTCGCTCTTCATCTTCCCGCTCCTCGCCCTGGTCGTCTTCTTCCAGCTTCGCTACATCCGGAAGGAATAGCCATGATCCCGAGGAGCCGGGGGGCCCGCATCCGCTCGAACGTCTTCGCGTACGCGAACCTCGCGCCGTACGTGTTCTTCGTCCTCTTCCCCTTCTACTTCATGGTGGTGACCTCGTTCAAATCGAACGCCGAGCTCTACAGCCTCAAGTCCATCCCGTTCTGGATCCAGAGCGGGGCGATCATGGACCACTACGCCCTGCTGTTCCAGAAGACCGACTTCGTCACCTGGATGAAGAACAGCCTGCTGGTCGCGACCGTGGCCACCAGCGCCTCGGTGGTCATCTCGATCCTGGCCGGCTACAGCCTGGCGCGCCTGCGCTTCCGGGGGGCGGGCTCCTTCGGGACCGCGGTCTTCATCACGTACCTCGTGCCGCAGACCCTGCTCTTCCTCCCGCTGTCGCAGGTGGTGGCGTGGCTCGGACTCTCCGATTCGATCCTCGCCCTCATGATCACCTACCCGACGTTCCTGGTCCCGTTCTGCACGTGGCTGCTGATGGGCTACTTCCGGACGATCCCGCGGGAGGTCGAGGAGTGCGCGCTGGTCGACGGGGCCACCCGCATGCAGACCCTCTGGAAGGTGGTGCTGCCGATGGCGGTGCCCGGGATCATCTGCGCGGTGCTCTTCAGCTTCACCCTGTGCTGGAACGAGTTCACCTACGCGCTGACCTTCATCTCCCAGTCCGCGAACAAGACCGCGGTGGTGGGCGTCACCTCCGACCTGATCCGCGGGGACATCTACTTCTGGGGCTCGCTCATGGCGGGGGCCCTGCTCGCGAGCATCCCGATCGTGGTGGTCTACGTCCTCTTCCTCGACTACTACGTCTCCGGCCTCACCGCCGGCGCGGTCAAGGGCTAGCCCCGGCCGCGCCCACCCGCGGGGGGCCTGACTCTCAATCACAAAGTACTTGACATGTAATAGTCGAGCCGGGTTATCCTGGGGCATGGCCCGTTCCCCCGCGACGCCCGCGCTTCCCCCCGAGCCGCCTGCCCTCCACGACCGCGCCCTCGAGGACCTCCGCTTCATCCGCGCGACGATGGAGACCGCCTCGGCGTTCACCGCCTTCTCGGGGCCGGGCCTCGTGGCGATCGGGCTCATCGGC
>DATFUK010000186.1:0-12161 GCA_035260865.1 Candidatus Methylomirabilota bacterium
GCTGGTGCTCGACGATCCGGCCGCCCTCGACGCGGCGGTGGCCCAGGTCAGCGACGGGCGCGGCGTGGATTGCGTCGTGATCACCGCGGGTGGCGCGGCGGTGCTGCCCGCGGCCGCCGCGCGCGTGCGCGACGGCGGGGCGCTGCACTACTTCGCGGGCGGCGCGGGCGAGAGCCTGCCGCTGTCGCTCGGAGCCCTCTACCACCGCGAGCTGACCCTCACCGCGACCTACTCCTCCTCGCCGGCCGAGCTGGATCAGGCGTTCGCGCTGCTCGCGGGCGACCGGATCCGCGTGGACGGCCTCATCAGCCACCGGCTCCCGCTCGGCCGCCTGGGCGAAGGCGTGGACCTGATGCGCCGTCACGAGGCGGTGAAGGTCTACGTGACCCCGTAGTCATGCGGGCCCAGGTGTTCTACGGGCCGGGCGATCTGCGCTTCGAGGACCAGCCGGCGCCCGAGCCGGAGCCCGGCGGTCTCGTGGTGCGGGTGGAGGCGGCGCTCACCTGCGGCACCGACGTCAAGACCCTGCGCCGCGGCCATCCCGTGATGATCCCGCACGTGCCCACCGTGTTCGGGCACGAGCTGGCCGGCGTGGTGACCGCGGTGGGGCGCGGCGCGCCCGGCGTGAAGGAAGGCGACCGGATCGTCGCCGCCAACTCGGCGCCGTGCGGGCAGTGTCGCCTGTGCGCGGCCGGGCGGCCGAATCTCTGCGAGGACCTACTCTTCGTCAACGGGGCCTACGGCCAGTACATCGCGCTGCCTCCGCGGCTGGTCGCCCGGAACGTGGTGCAGATCGGGCCGGGGCTGGCCGCCTCGAGCGCCGCCTTCGCGGAGCCGCTGGCCTGTGCCCTGCTGGGCGTGGAGCGGGGCCGCGTGGAGGCCGGCATGACGGTGGTCATCTGGGGCCACGGCCCGCTGGGCTGCCTGCTTGCCCTGGCCGCCCGCCAGAGGGGGGCCCAGGCGGTAATCGTGGGGAAGGCGGGCTGGCGCCTGGAGCGGGCGCGCGCGCTGGGGCTCGGGACCTGCCTGGACGCTCTGGCCGTCCCCGACCTCGTTGGGCACCTGCGGGGGCTGACGGGGGGGCGGGGGCCCGACGTAACCATCGACGCGACCGGCCGTCCGGAGGTCTGGGAGCAGGCCATCGATGGGGTCGGCCGTGGGGGCACCGTGGTACTGTTTGGAGGCTGCGCCCCGGGCACCTCGGTTCGGGTGGACACGCGTCGAGCCCACTACGAAGAGCTCACGCTGGTCGGGGCCTTCCACCACACCCCCGCCATGATCCGACGCGCCGTGGAACTCCTTGGATCAAAGGCGATCGAGCCCGGTGGGCTGCTGACTCATCGTATGGGGTTGGGGCAGGTGAAAGAAGCGCTCGCCCTGATGGAGCGTGGTGAGACCATGAAGGTGCTGGTGGATCCCTGGCAATGAGCGACGTTTACCGGAGACGAGGGGGCTTGGCGGCCGTGGCGATGGTGGCCGTGCTGGCCCCGGCATGTCCGACGGCGGCCTTCGATCCGGAGGCCACCTTCGCCAAGGGGACCATGATCTTTGGCCTGCAGGTCGGGGGCGGCGTGGCCAACAACATCGAAGGCCACCGGACACTCAGCGACGTCTCGTTCCTGAACGCGACCCCGCGGGTGTCCTCCCTTCTCGTCCCGCCGTTCGGGAGCGGCCTCCTCCGGAGCGCGCTCGAGCCGGGGGTCGAGGGGTGGTTCCAGTACTCCCTCTCCCCGAGGGAAGCGACCGCCGAGGGCCTCAAGGTCGCGATGCGGTATCATCTGATCGGCTTCGGGCGGCTGGTCCCGTACTTCGAGGCCACCGCGGGAGCGGGGGCACGAGCGTGCGGGTGAAGGAGATCGACTCGGCCTTCACCTTCGTGCCCGAGGCCGGAGGGGGCTTATCTCCTCGAACCCGAACCGGGGCTTCAACTCCGACACAGGGATAGGTGGCACTTCATTCTATTTCAAGTGAGGGCACCATGACCACGCCGCTGCCGCTGCAACAGATCGTGCTGGCCGGGCCCCGCGGCTTCTGCGCCGGGGTGGACCGCGCCATCGATATCGTCGAGCTCGCGCTCCAGGTGTGCCCGCCTCCGGTGTACGTGCGCAAGGAGATCGTGCACAACCGTCACGTGGTCGAGGCCCTCCGGGCCAAGGGCGCCCACTTCGTGGACGAGCTGGATGAGGTGCCCGACGACGCGACCGTGATCTTCAGCGCCCACGGCATCTCGCCGGCGGTGCGCGCGGAGGCCCACCGGCGCGGGCTGCGGGTGATCGACGCCACGTGCCCGCTCGTCACCAAGGTGCATCTCGAAGCCGTTCGCTACGCGCGCGAGGGGTACACCATCATCCTGGTCGGCCACGCCGATCACGACGAGGTGGTGGGCACCATGGGCGAGGCGCCGGACCGCATGTTCCTGATCGCCCACCCGGAAGACGTGGACAAGCTCGTGGTGGCCGATCCGGACAAGGTGGCCTATCTCACCCAGACCACGCTGTCGGTGGACGACACCCGGGACTGCATCGAGGCGCTGGGCCGTCGCTTCCCCAAGATCGTCGGGCCGGCCAAGGACGACATCTGCTACGCGACCCAGAACCGCCAGGCGGCGGTGAAGACGGTGGCGGGCGCGGTGGACGTGCTGCTCGTCATCGGGGCGGCCAACAGCTCGAACGCCAACCGCCTCGTCGAGGTCTCGACCGTCATGGGCACGCCGTCCTATCTCATCAACGACAAGAACGACATCCGGCCGGAGTGGCTCGACGGCATGGACCGCGTCGGCGTCACCGCGGGCGCCTCGACCCCCGAGCATCTGGTGACCGAGGTGGTGGAGGAGCTGCGGCGCAAGCGCGGCTCCGACGTGCAGGAGGTCCACGTGGTCGAGGAGGACGTGCGCTTCGGGCTGCCCCGGGAGCTGGAGGACATCGCCAAGGCCGCGGGGAAGCCGCTGCCGCCGCGCAGCGGCGCGGTGGCGGTGAGCGGCTAGGGCCATGCGGCTCGTCACCTTCCGGCGCGGGCGCGGCGAGCCCAAGCCGGGCGCGCTCTGGCAGGAGCACGTGCTCGACCTGACCGGTCTCGCCAAGGATCTCGCGACCCAGCGCGGCACCGTGCGGCGGGGCCGTGGCGGGTTTCCCCGCACAGTCCTCGAGATCGTCCAGGGCGGCGAGGCGGTGATGGCGCTGACCCGCGAGGCGTGGGAGTACGGTCAGCGGCTCGTGGGGCAGACCCCCTCGGAGGAGCTGGCCCAGCGGCGGCTCGCCTACCCGGCCAAGCGGGTGCGGCTGCTCGCCCCGATCCCGTCGCCCGCCCGCAACGTGTTCTGCCTCGGGCGCAACTACGCCGACCACGCCGCGGAGCGGGGGGCCGCCGCCCCGGAGCATCCGGTCTACTTCACCAAGCCCGCGACCGCGGTGGTGGGGCCGGGCGACGACGTGGTGCACCACGCGATCACCAAGGAGCTCGACTACGAGGTCGAGCTGACCGCGGTGATCGGCACCGGCGGGCGCGACATCCCGCGCGCCGAGGCGCTCAAGCACGTCTTCGGCTACACCATCATCAACGACGTGACCGCGCGGGATCTGCAGAAGCGCCACCAGCAGTGGTTCAAGGGCAAGTCGCTCGACACCTTCTGCCCGATGGGCCCGGTGCTGGTCACCGCCGACGAGCTGCCCGATCCGCAAGCTCTCGCGATCTCGCTGCGGGTCAACGGCCAGGTCCGCCAGTCGAGCAGCACCGCCAAGATGATCTTCCCGGTCGCCCAGTGCATCGAGGTGCTCTCCCAGGGCATGACGCTCTTGCCCGGGGACATCATCGCCACCGGGACGCCCGAGGGCGTCGGCGCGGCCAGCGGCAATTTCCTCAAGGCGGGTGATCGCATCGAGGCGGAAGTCGAGAACATCGGGGTTCTCCACAGCAAGATCGTCCGCCCTTAGGTCCTCGGAGGGGGGCTTCGCCCCCCTTCCGACGGTCGTCGCGCGCCTGACGGCGCACTCCTCCCTGCCTCCCCCCAAATCGTAGGTCGCGCGGGCGAAGCCCGCGCTCGAAGCGGAACCCTCCAGATTGCAGGCGCAGCCCGGGCGGGCTAGCATGCTTGGCCGGGAGGGCGTGCGGCCATGCGAACCGTGATCGAGGGTGGGTGGGTCGTGGCGTGGAACGGTAAGGGCCACGAGGTGTACGAGCAGGGGAGCGTGGTGTTCGAGGGCGATCGCGTGGTGCACGCGGGGCCCGCGTGGACGGGGGCCGCGGATGCGCGTATCGCGGCGCGCGGCAAGCTGGTCTCCCCCGGCTTCATCAATACCCACGTGCACACCGCGGGCGGCGGGGGCGACTACCTGCTGCTCGACATGGCCAAGAACGACTACCGCACCGCCAACTACATGGCCTTCGCGGCGCCGCTCAAGGGCAAGATGCAGCCGCCCCCCGCCGAGCCCACCGCGGCGATCCGCGCCTTCACGTTCCTGCACGCGCTGAAGAACGGGACCACCACCGTCATCGACGTGGGCGGCCTGCGCGGCGACTGGGAGGGCTACGCGCGCCTGGTGGACGATCTCGGGGTGCGGGTCTACGGGGGCCCGCCGTTCCGCGACCGCGACACCTACACGGACGCGCAGGGCCGCCTCTACTACGACGAGGACGCGGCGGCCGGCCGGACGCGCCTGCAGGAGGCGGTGGACTTCGGGCGCAAGTTCGACGGCGCGGCGGGAGGCCGGTTGCGCGTGCTCTTCAACGCGGCCCAGGTCGAGACGTGCAGCGAGCCGCTGCTGCGGGCCGGCAAGGACGCGGCGCGCGCCCAGAGCGCGCCGATCCACACCCACGCGGGGGGCAACCTCGTCGAGTTCCAGCGCATCATGGACGAGCACCGCAAGACGCCGATCCGCTTCCTGGCCGACATCGGCTTCCTCGACGACCGCACCCTGCTCGGGCACGCGGTCTTCACCACCGCGCACGACTGGTCGCGCTACCCGTTCGGCGACGACCTGCGCGTGCTCGCCGAGCGCGGCTCGACCGTCGGGCACTGCCCGTACAAGTACGCGAAGATGGCGATGACGCTGCACTCCTTCCAGCGCTACCTGGACGCGGGCGTGACGCTGGCGCTCGGCACCGACACCTATCCGCTCGACATGGTGTCCGAGCTCCGGTGGGCGTCCATCCTGGCCAAGGTCACCGACGCCAACTACCAGGCCGGTCTCGCCCGCGACGTCTTCAACGCGGCCACCGTCGGCGGCTGCCGATTCCTGGGCCGTGAGGACCTCGGGCGGCTGGCCCCGGGCGCCAAGGCGGATATCCTGCTGATCAACCTGGACCACGCCGGCGGCTCGCTCTACGCGGACCCGATCAAGGCCCTGGTGGACTCGGCGTCGGGCCGTGACGTGGACACCGCGATCGTGGACGGCCAGGTGCTGGTGCAGGGCGGGCGGGCCACGCGCGTGGACGAGGACGCGGTGTACGCCAAGGCGCGCGAGGTCACCCAGCACTACTGGAGCCGCGTGCCGTCCTGGCGGTGGGACGGCGCCACCGTGGACCAGATCGTGCCGCCCGCGTTTCCGATCCACCGGGCGGGGCGCGCGTGAGGCGCGGCGCCGCGCTCGGGCTCCCGCCCGCCCGTGACGAGGGAGGGTGCCTCGCCCTCGTCGATCCAACGTGAACCGGTGACTGCGTGCGGAGGCTCCCGCGCTCCGGTCGAGCGGCACGGGTTCCCCGGTGAACATCCTCGGCGGGCTCGCGGCGGGGCTGGGGTGGCTCGGCCGGCGCGGCCCCCGCGCGCTCGCGGTGCTCGTCGTCCTCGGTGTCGCCTTGCCGTCGATCGGCGCCCTGCTCAAGCCGTTCATCACCGAGGCGGTCTTTCTCCTGCTGTGCGTGGCGTTCCTACTCGTGGACCCCGCCGCGTTCCGGCTCTACCTGAGACGTCCCGCCATCGTGCTCGCGGCCACCGCGTGGACCTCCCTGGCGCTCCCCGCCCTGGGCGGCGCGAGCTTTCGCGCGTTCGGCCTCGACGAGCGATCCCCCGACCTGTTCCTCGCCCTCGTGCTGCAGGCGATCGCGTCGCCCCTGATGGCGGCCCCCGCCTTCGCGGCGTTGATGGGGCTGGATGCCACGCTCGTGCTCTGCGCAATGGTCGCGAGCACCGCGCTGCTGCCGGTCACCGCGCCGGTGTTTGCCCACGCGTTCATCGGACCGGCGCTCACGCTCTCCCCGTCGGCCCTCGGGCTCAAGCTGCTCGCGCTCCTCGCGGGCTCGGCACTGGTCGGCTTCATCGGACGCGGGGTCGCGGGCCCCGCCGCGCTCGAGCGGCACCGGGACGCAATCAACGGCTTCAACATCCTCGTCCTGTTCGTGTTCGTGGCGGCGGTGATGGAACGCGTCGCCGCCCGCTTTTTTGCCGCGCCGACGATCACCATCGGTCTCGTCGCGCTCGCCTTCGTGGTGTTCTTCGCGGTCTTCGGCATGACCACCCTCCTGTTCACTTTCGCGGGCGGGGAGCGCGCCCTCACGCTCGGGTTCATGGCCTCGCAACGCAACGTGGGGCTGATGCTCGCGGCGACCGCGGGAGCCTTGCCCGACCTCACGTGGCTGTATTTCGCCTTCTGCTACTTCCCCATGTACCTGTCGCCGCTACTACTGCAGCCGCTCGCGCGCCGGCTGATCGCCCGCGCGCAGGAGGGGGCTACCCATGAGCACGACGATCGCCCGGAATCCCCACGCCGCTCCCCGCGAGGCGCCGAGGGGCCGCGCGCTATGAGCCCGGCCGGCACGATGACCAAGCGCGAGCGGGTGAGTGCGGCGCTCCGGGGCCGGGCGGTGGACCGGGTCCCGCTCGCCTTCTGGCTGCACAACTTCGCGACCGAGAACTCGGCGAAGGGGCTGGCCGACGAGACGCTCCGCCTCGCCCGCACGTTCGACTGGGACTTCCTCAAGCCGCAGTCGCGCGCCCAGTGCTTCGCCGAGATGTGGGGGCTCACCTACGCCCCGTCGGAGGAAAAGGCCAAGCCGTACACGGTCACGCACGCGCCGGTGGGCTCGGCCGACGACCTGGCGCGCCTGCCCGCGGTCGATCCCCGACAGGGCGCGCTCGGCGAGCAGCTCGAGGCGCTCCGGCTCATCCGCGCCGCGGTCGGCCCCGACGTGCCGATCATCTGGACGATCTTCGCCCCGCCGATGATCCTGCCCATGCTGGCCCGCGGCGGGCGCGAGCAGGCCCTGGGCTTCCTGCGCGACGCGCCGCGGGAGACCACGCGCGCGTTCGACGTGATGGCGGAGACCCTCGCGGAGTACGCGCGCCTGTGCCTGGCCGCGGGCGCCGACGGGCTCTTCTACGCCACCAACGTGGCGACGCGAGCCCTCATGACCCCGGAGGAGTGCCGGCGCTGGCAGCGCCCGTGGGACCTGCGCATCCTGAAGGCGGTCGAGGCAGCCCCGTTCAATCTGCTCCACGTCTGCGGAGCCGGCATCCAGCTCGAGGAGTTCGCGGACTACCCGGTCACCGCCTTCTCGTTCGCGACGGTGCCCGGCAACCCGACCCTCACCGAGGCGCGCGCGCGCACCGGCCGCGCGGTGGTGGGCGGGCTGCCCGCCAAGCCCGAGATCGCGGGCATGACGGAGGCCGCGCTCGTCGACCGGGCCCGCGCGGCCACGCGCGAGATGGACCGCGGCCTCCTGCTCGGGCCCGATTGCTCGATCAATCCCGACACGCCGGAGCGGCTGCTCCACGCGGTCGGCCAGGTGGTACGGCACAGCGCATCATCTTGACCGCTGGAAGGCCCCGTAACGCTGTGGTAGCATCCCCGCCACACAAGACCGCATGGTCCTTCTTCCTCCCCAGGAGGTATGCATGGACATCGCCAAGATCCGCAATGTCGCATTCGTCGGCCACGGCGGCGTGGGCAAGACTTCCCTGGTCGAGGCGATCCTGTTCGCATGCGGAGCCAGCACCCGGCTCGGCCGTGTGGACGACGGGACCACCACCACCGACTTCGACCCCGACGAGATCAAGCGCAAGATCTCGCTGAACACCGCGGTCGGCTTCGCCGATCACCAGGGTCACCGGCTCAACCTCATCGACACCCCCGGCTACGGTGACTTCGTGGCCGACGCGCGCGCCGGCCTGCGGGTCGCCGGGGCCGCGGTGGTGGTGGTCGACGCGGTGGCGGGGGTGCAGGTGCAGACCGAGAAGGTCTGGAAGTTCGCCAACGACTTCGTGCTCCCGCGCGCGATCGTGGTCAACCGGCTCGACCGCGAGCGCGCGGACTTCTTCCGCACCCTCGAGTCCCTGCAGAAGCGGCTGAAGGGCCGGCTCGTGCCGATGCATCTGCCCATCGGCGCCGAGAACAGCTTCGTCGGGGTGGTGGATCTCATCGCGATGCGGGCCCTCGTACTGGCCGACGGCAAGATCAAGGAGACCGACATCCCGGCCGATCTCGTCGAGAGCGCCAAGTCCTACCGGGAGAAGCTGACCGAGGCGGCCGCCGAGACCGACGATGATCTCCTCGCGAAGTACCTGGAGGAAGGCTCGATCGGCGAGCCCGAGATGCTGGCCGCGCTACGCAAGGCGATCACGTCCGGCGACCTCGTGCCCATCCTGGCGAGCTCGGCGACGCGCGGCATCGGGATCGGGCCGCTGCTCGACCTGATCGTGAAGGAGTTCCCGTCGCCCGCCGACGCGGCGGAGGTGGAGGGCACGGAGCCGCGCACCAAGGCGGCGACCAAGCGGGCCGCCGATCCCAAGGCGCCGCTCAGCGCGGTGGTGTTCAAGACGATCTCGGACCCGCACGTGGGCAAGCTCTCGGTGTTCCGCGTCTATTCGGGCACCCTGCGCTCGGACAGCCAGGTGTTCAACGCCGCGCGCGACAGCCGCGAGCGGATCGGCCACCTGGGCTGGCTCTCCGGCAAGACCCAGAAGCCGGTCGAGTCGCTGGGCCCCGGGGAGATCGGGGTGGTGGCCAAGCTCAAGGACACCCTGACCGGCGACACCCTCTCCGACGAGGCGCATCCGGTCGTGCTGCCCGGCATCTCGTTCCCGGAGCCCGCGATCTCCTTCGCGATCCAGCCGAAGACCCGCGGCGACGAGGACAAGATCTCGATCGCGCTGCACCGGATGGCCGAGGAGGACCCCACGCTCCATCACCACTACGATCCGGAGACCAAGCAGCTCCTGGTCTCGGGTATGGGACAGCTCCACGTCGAGGTGGTGGTCGAGCGCATGAAGCGGAAGTACAACGTGGACGTCTCCCTGCTCCCGCCCCGCATTCCCTATCGCGAGACGGTCAAGGGGCGCGCCGAGGTGCAGGGCAAGTACAAGAAGCAGACGGGCGGGCGGGGCCAGTACGGCGACACCTGGATCCGGGTCGAGCCGCTCACCCGCGGCGGCGGCTTCGAGTTCGTGGACGACATCTTCGGCGGCGCGATCCCGCGCAACTTCATCCCCTCGGTGGAGAAGGGCGTCCGCGACTGCATGAAGCGCGGCATCCTCGCGGGCTACCCGGTGGTGGACCTCAAGGTCACGCTCTACGATGGCTCCTACCACGACGTGGACTCCTCGGACATGGCCTTCCAGATCGCCGCCTCGATGGGGCTGCAGAAGGGCTTCATGGAGGCCAAGCCGTGCCTGCTGGAGCCGGTGATGAACGTAGAGGTCACCGCGCCGTCGGAGGGCGCGGGCGACGTCATCGGCGATCTCAACGGCCGCCGCGGGCGGATCGTGGGCATGGAGCCGGACGGCGACGTGGTGGCGGTGCGGGCCCAGGTGCCGATGTCCGAGATGCTCACGTACGAATCGAGCCTGCGCTCGATGACCGGCGGCCGCGGAGGCTACTCGATGGAGTTCTCGCACTACGAGGAAGTGCCGAACCAGCTCGCCGAGAAGGTCGTCGCGGCCCACCGGGCCGAGAAGGACAAGCACTAGCCCCGTCCGCTCCATGTTCGTGACCCACGTCGAGTGCACCGTCTGCGGGCACCACCATGTCGCCCGTGGTGTCCTTACAGTGTGCGTCCGCTGTGGCCAGATGCTCGCGGTCCGCTACGATCTGCCCCGCGTCGCGGCCGCCGTCAGCAAGGACGCTCTCCGGCAGCGGCCGCCCGGGATGTACCGGTTCCGCGAGCTGCTCCCGCTGGACGCCGGTGAGGAGCCGGTGACCCTGGGCGAGGGGGGCACCCCGTTGCTCGCGCTGCCGCGGCTCGCCGCGCACCTGGGCCTACGGCACCTCCTGGCCAAGGACGAGGGCCAGAACCCCACCGGCTGCTTCAAGGCGCGCGGTCTCGGCATGGCGATCACCAAGGCTCGCACGCTCGGAGTGCGCGGACTCATGATCCCATCGGCGGGAAACGCGGGGGGCGCGGCCGCGGTCTACGGGGCCCGCGCGGGTATCCCGGTGGCGGTGGTGGTGCCGCGCGACACGCCCGAGGCCGCCATCGCCGAGGCGGCCCTGGCCGGCGCCCACGTGTTCACGGTCGACGGGACCATCGCCACCGCGGGGCGCGTCATCGCGGCGGTGGCCCCCGAGATCGGCTGGTTCGACCTGGCCACGCTCAAGGAGCCCTACCGGCTCGAGGGCAAGAAGACCATCGGCCTCGAGCTGGCCGAGCAGCTCGGCTGGGACGCCCCGGACGTGCTGGTGTATCCCACCGGGGGCGGCACCGGGCTCGTCGGCATCTGGAAGGCCTACGAGGAGCTGGCCGGGATGGGCTGGGTCAAGGCCGGCCAACCGCGCTTCGTCGCGGTCCAGGCCGAGGGCTGCGCCCCGCTGGCCCGGGCCTGGGACGAGAAGGCCGACACCACCTCCACGGTGGAGAACCCGTTCACGAACGTCTCCGGCCTGCGCGTCCCGGGTCCGTTCGCGGGCCGGCAGATGCTCCGGCTCATGCGCGAGACCGGTGGCCACCCGCACACCGTCGGCGAGCTCGCGATCGTGGATGCGCAGCGGCTCCTCGCGCGGCTCGAGGGAATCTGGACGACGCTCGAAGGGGCGGCCACTTTGGCCGCGCTCCTTCAAATGCGGGACGAGGGGCAGGTGACCCCGGGCGACCGAGTCGTGCTGATCCTCACCGCGGCCGGGATCAAGAACCCCCCGCCGCCGTTCCCGGCCCCGATTCATCTCGAGGGCGCGCCCGCCGACATCCTGGCCCGGATGAAAGAGGCGATGCGCGCGTAATTCCCTTGACACCGCCGCGGGCCGATTTGTAGATTCTCGTCACTCCCGGTCGAGAATCTGGAGTTCCCCAGTCCTGGCGGTGGAGGGCACATCATGAGCACGGTCAGTCGCAGAGGGTTCCTGCGCGCGTCGGGACTCGGCCTGGGTGTGCTCGCGTCCGGCGGTCTCGCCGGGTGCGCCACGTCCATGAAGGGCGACTTCGCGCCCAAGGCGGGGCCGCGGGTCGTCGTGATCGGCGGAGGCTGGGGCGGGGCGACGGCGGCCAAGTACGTGCGTCTGCTCGACCCCAAGGTCGAGGTGATCCTGGTCGAGCCCAATCGCGAGTTCATCTCGTGCCCGTTCAGCAACCTGGTCCTGGCCGGCGTGCGCACGATCGACTCGCTCACGATGGGCTACGACGGCCTGCGCAAGCACGGGGTGCGGATCATCCACGAGAACGCGACCGCTATCGAGCCCGACCAGAAGCGGGTGCGCCTCGGCGAGGGATATCTGCAGTACGACCGGCTCGTGGTCTCGCCGGGCGTGGATTTCCAGCTCGAGCAGATCGAGGGGCTGGCCCAGAACCAGGACAAGGTCCTCCACGCCTGGAAGGCCGGCCCGCAGACCGTGCAGCTCGCGCAGCAGATCGCCGCGATGCCCGACGGCGGCGTGTTCGTGCTGAGCATCCCGCTCGCCGCGTACCGCTGCCCGCCCGGCCCTTACGAGCGCACGTCGATGGTGGCGTGGTACCTCAAGACCAACAAGCCCAGGTCCAAGCTGATCGTGCTGGACGCCAACCAGAACATCATCTCGAAGACCGCGCTCTTCCGCGCGGCCTGGCAGGCCTATCCGAATATCGACTACCGGCCCGCGAGCCGCGTCGTCGGGGTCGATCCGGGAAGCAAGGAAGTCCGTACCGAGTTCGACAAGATCCGCTACGACGTGGTCAACGTGATCCCGCCCCAGCGCGCGGGCGCCATCGCGGTGCAGGCGGACCTGGTCGGCGGCGACAAGCGCTGGTGCGAGGTCAATCACGTCACC